>JAFLJX010000088.1 GCA_022712785.1 Mycoplasmatota bacterium
AGAATTTATCAAAAAATGTTTAAACTTGTTTCATATATACTTCCATGGAGAGAACCTGTTTTACTTGAATCTGAAGGTGCAATTTTGGAACTACCAAAACATATTAAAAGTAACAACATAAATCATGTACTTATTGTTACTGATAAAGTATTAATGAAACTAGGACTTTTAGATGGACTATTTAAGTCATTAGATTTAGAAAAAATAGTATACACAGTTTATGATAAAACAATTCCAAATCCTACAATTGATAATATTGAGGAAGCACTAATTATGTATAAATCTAATAATTGTCAGGGTATTGTAGCATTTGGTGGAGGTTCTCCTATTGATTGTGCTAAAGGTATTGCCGCAAGAGTTGCAAGACCTAGAAAACAAATTTCTAAAATGAAAGGCGTTCTAAAAATTCTTAAGAAAACACCTTTAGTTTTTGCTGTACCTACTACTGCAGGAACAGGTAGCGAAGCTACTATTGCTGCAGTAATATCGAATTCTATTACCCATGAAAAATATGCAATTAATGATACTGTTTTAATTCCTAGTTATGCAGTTTTAGATCCATTACTAACACTTGGGTTACCAAAACATATAACATCAACAACTGGAATGGATGCATTAACTCATGCTGTTGAAGCATATATAGGGAAAAGCAATACCAAACGAACTCTTATTTTAAGTGAAGATGCTGTTAAATTAATATTTAATAACATAGAGATTGCATATAATGATGGATCGAATATTGAAGCAAGAAAAAATATGTTGAAGGCTTCATATTATGCAGGAATGTCATTTACAAGAGCATATATAGGATATGTTCATGCTGTAGCACACACACTAGGAGGTTTTTACTCAATTCCTCATGGTCTTGCAAATGCTGTAATTTTACCTTATGTACTTGAATATTATGGAGAATGTGTTTATGAGCCACTAGCGAAACTCGCAGATATTGTTAATATATCTAAAAATGAATCTAAAAAAATTAAAGCAGAAAATTTTATTAAGGCTATAAAAGATTTAAATACAAGAATGAATATTCCAACAAAAATTAGTGGAATTAAAGAAGAAGATATACCACTTATGGTAAAAAGAGCATATAAAGAGAGTAATCCTTTATATCCAGTACCAAGAATTTTTTCTAAACAAGATTTAACTAATATTTACTATATGATAAAGGAGTGATTTTATGTATGGATTAACCGGCAAAATTGCTAGAGTTAACTTAAGCACTGGCCTAATTGATAATTATCAATTAGACCAAAAAGAATATGAACTATATCTTGGAGGAAAGACTCTCGCAGCTAAAATTATATATGATTCATATGATAAAAAAATGGATGCATATGACGAAGATAATTTAATAGTAGTAACTAGTGGAATCCTTACAGGATCAACATCTCCTTGTTCTTCTAGGTTCAATATATCAACAATATCACCTCTAACTGGATTATTAGTTTCTTCAAATTGTGGTGGTGATTTTGCATTACATTTAAAAAAAGCTGGTTTTGATGGTTTGATTATAACAGGTAAAGCAAAAGAAAAGTCGTATATTGATATTAATGATAATAAAATTGAAATATTAAATGCTGACCATTTATGGGGTTTAAGTACAAGTGAAACACAAGAAAAAATGGGTAATAAAAAGCGTGGAAAGATTGTTATCGGCCAAGCAGGAGAAAATAAAGTAAGATATGCTGCAGTAATGAGCCAAGAGAGAGCAGCTGGACGCGGGGGTATTGGTGCTGTATTTGGTGATAAGTTATTAAAGGGAGTAATTGCTAGCGGAACTAATAAATTTGAATTTTTCAATAAAGAAAAATTCAAAAACCATAATAAAAAATGGATTAAGGGTCTAAAAAAACATCCCATAACTGGTGAACAATTACCAAAATTAGGAACAGCTGGTCTTATGACTATGATGAATGAAAAGAAGTTACTGGCAACTAAGAACTATAAACATGGTTCATTTGATGGTTTCAAAAAAATAAATGGAGAAACATTAAAAAATGATAAATTACATAAAAACAAAGGTTGTGTAACATGCCCTATTCAATGTGGGCGAGTTGTAACAGCGTACGGAAAAATAGTTAAAGGTCCAGAATTAGAAACACTTGGATTATTAGGGAGTAACCTATTAAATGATGATTTAGAAAATATTATAAACTTAAATTATCTTTGCGACGAATATGGAATTGATACAATGACATTTGGTGGAACAGTTGCATTAGCTATGGAGTTATCCCAAAATGGATTATGGGATAACGGCCTAAAATTTGGTGAAAACAATAATCTTGAGAATCTTGTCAAATTAATAAGCTTAAGAGAAGGTATTGGTAATGATTTAGCTGAAGGTTCTAAAAGAGTATCTTTAAAATATGGTGGAGAAGACTATGCTATTCATGTAAAAGGCATGGAATTAGCTGCTTATGAACCTAGAGCTGCTCAGGGTATGGGATTAGGGTATGCAACTTCAAATAGAGGTGGATGTCATATAAATGGTGGATACATGGTTGTATTGGAAGGATTAGGATTAAATATAAATGGTAGTACAACCAGAGGAAAAGCTGGTTTAACTATTTTCTTCCAGGATTTAATGGAAGCTGTATCAGCTTGTGGAAATTGTATTTTTACAACTTACGCTATCCTACCTGCATATTTAGTTAACAACCCTAACAAATTAATACCTAGAACAATTAACAAATTAATTCCACTATTTGGGGGAATAGTGGGGTGGACACATAATAATACTTGGTTAATGAACTTTAATATTAAAAGTATGATTCCACATCCATATTCTATAAAACAAATAACAGGATATAAAATGAATATTAATAAATTTATTAAGGCAGGAGAACGTGGATACAACATAGAAAGGTTAATCAATATTAGACAAGGATTAACTGCGAGTGATGATACTTTACCAAAAAGACTTAGAAAAGAATTACAAAATAAAAAAGATCCTAACAGTAGGGTAAAACTAGAAAAAATGATTCAAACATATTATAAAATCCGCGGATGGAATAAGTTAGGTGTTCCAACAAAAAGAAGACTAAAAAAATTAAAGTTAGACGTATAAATATCATTTATTTATACTTTAATTATATGTACTATATTAATTCAACAATAGAAAAGCGTCAAATAGTAGATGTATTCAAATCTACTATTTGACGCTTTCTATGAGTGATTAAAAATATGCAAATGAATTTAAGAGGAGCACTATTCCATATCATATGTGAACAGTCCCGCCACTTAATTGAATAATTCAATTTGAAGTAGGGGAGTATTGACGTAATATTATTTGATTCTCTTATTTTAAGCATAGAATAACTATCCTAACTAATCGTAATATTTTTTGTTATACTTTTAAAGAAGTCCGAACTCCATAGGTCAAGTTCACTTTCATCTTTAATAAATGGTAAAACATCATTTTTAGCCGCTTGAAAATCAATACAATCAAACCGTTGATACAGCATTTCTTTTAGTGTATCTAATGTTAAATCGAAATTACATTTAATAGTTTTAATTTGTTTTAGTCTTGCTTCTAAATGTTTTAAGTTCACAGGTGTATTAGATGCAAGGTAAAATACATAATCATAGAAATCTCTTCCTTTTATTCTGCTTTTCCACTTCCTTGCAAGTACTGCATGTATTTTCCCTGCAAATAATGATGGTTTATCATATAATTGAACTTGATAGTTGTTTGGACGTAAACGGTATTCAAACTCAGTAGTTGCGTATTGAGGTGGATTAACATCAACCTCAAACTTGATTCGTATCTTTTCATTATTATTAATCTGACTCATGTACTTTGAGTTTGGATAAAAAATCAAAAATTGTTCTTTTGTGTTTCCTTTCAAGAATGCTGATTTAACAGCGGATTCTGTATTCTTTTCTTTTGCCTTAACTTCAAAGGCTAATCCTAATGATTCTACAGCATCTCTTACTGCAGATATATATTTTTTAATATCAAACTCTTCATTTGGTGATAACAAAGTGAAATCTAAGTCTTCCGAAAACCGACTAAGTCCATAAAAGATTCTTAATGCTGTACCTCCGTAAAATGCAGCATGTTTAAAAAAATCTGCTCTAGCTAAACCAGCTAAAGTTACTTCTTGCATTATTTCCTTAATAGCGTTTTTCTCATCTTCAAGGCTTTCGAGTGTGTAGTCTTCTAACATCTGCTCAATAATTGTCATTTTTATTAATCTCTTTCATAATAATTTTTTTTAACTGTTTTATGTTTGATGATGGATATAATTCACTTAAGAATAATATTTTATTGAAATCTAAATCATAAAAATCTTCTTCCTCAATTCTAAGATCTTCAAAAATCAATGTTTTTAGCCTTTTCATACTTGTTTGAGGAGTAGCAATATATATTCTATCACATAGAGCTTTTTCCTTAGAGGCTATCACATATGAATATCCATTCTCAGTAAAACTTATTATTTCATATGGGTATGCTTTTTTTGGTATATCTCTATAAGTATAAAGACCAAAAGCATTTTTGTATTTTTTTGCTTTATTCTTATTATATGTAGCATTGGTGTATGTATATACCCTTTCAGGAATCAATCCATGATAAGCTAAAGCATATTCAAAGGACAAATATGAAGGTCCATATATTGTTCCTGCTAAATAGTGACCTAGTGCTTTATCATCTGTTTCATATATACCTTTAATAATTGTAGTAAGATTTCCATTTTTAGTCTCCCTATGTATTTTTCCTATAGGGTCTGAATAATTTTTGTATAACATAACAAGTTCATCTGTTGTTTTAATCATATGTATTCCCTCCTTGTAATTGTATTATATTCAATTTTATGGAGTAAATCAATATATTTTTATATATTTATTACTAATTAGTGTCGAGATACACAAGTTTTAGTATTCATACTAAATATAGGAAGAGGGGTAAATAAAAATGCAACAGAGTTTGTACATTGTCCACTGTTGCGTTTTTAATTATGTTTGCTATACTCTTTCAAAAGAAACTTTGTTTCTCTTTAAGGCCAACTAACGCCCTTTTACTCTGCGCTCAATTCTTCGATATATGTTTTTAGTAAATTGTAAGTTTTAGCGTGTTGTGGTTTTGAATGTACATATTCACCTATTCTTATATCTTCAAGATTTCCTTCATCATACCAAGATAATATCCTTTGCGTTAGTAGTTTTATATACTCTTTATCATTTGGATAAGTCATCTTTAGTAACTGTTCACAATAACTGTTTATAAAATTACATGTAGAATACTCTAGTATTGTTCTAAACATCCCATACTTCTCAATATTAAATGAATCCTTTATACTCATATTGATATCACTCCTATATATATTTAATGATATCAAAAAAGTATTAATTGCATAAGGGTCTGTAGGGCCCGTTATGCATTAATTAGAATTTTATAGGAAAATCGAATGCATCATCAGTATCAAATGGATTATTATCTGAGAAGAACTCTCTTTTACTTTTAACTTTTTTAGGTGGCTTTACATATTCAATATCTAGTTCTTTGATAAATTCAGTTAATAACTTGTGAGTCTTAATATGTTGATCTTTACTCCAACAATATTGTTCACTTAATAAATCATCTAGTTTTCCTTCATCATACCAAGTCAAGATTCTAGGTAATAGAATCTTAATCTTTTCTTCATCTTCTGGAAAATTCATTTCAAGTAACATGTCACAGTAACTCTTAATAAAATTTCCAGGATTAGCTTGTAATACAGTATTAAACATTCCATATTTCTCAATCTCAAACATTATCTTATTATCCATTAATACATCATCTCCTATTATTTTAGTTTTACCTACCCTTATTATTTCATTAAAATCAAAAAGTGTACAGGGCGGATATGTCCTACTTTTCATTTTTTATTATTTAAACTTCTAATAATTCCATTAAAATTGGGTTATCAAATGAATTACGGTTATCCTTTTTCTTAATTTTTCTCTTTTTTGGTTTTTCATAATCATGATTTAATTCTTTCACTAAAGCACTTAGTACTTTATATGTATATATGTGTCTTCTTCTTGAAGGTTCATAATCACATTGTAAAGCCTCATCAATACTTCCTTCATCATACCAAGTTAATAATTTAGTTATAAGTGTCTTAATCATTTCCTGATCTTTGGGATACTCTAATTCTTTTAGCTTATTACAATAACTTTTTATAAAGTTTTCTGTTGAGTATTCTTTGATAGTAGCTATTATTCCATTCTTTTCTATCTCATATAACATTTTAACATCCATTAATTTTCCCCCTTTCAATGTACTATGTAATAATTATATCAGACAATTTAAAGTTTGAACAGGACCTGGAACGTCCGGTTTTCACTTTTTTTGTGTTTTTTCACAAAAAAATGAGGAAAATCTCCTCATTTTAATACTTTTGATAAATACGCCGTATACCTTACATATTTAAATCAGGAATGTTACTGTTATTTATCTGTACCATCTATGTTTTACTTCTATTTAGCATTACTAAGTTTACCAACGATTATTGATCCAATATATAGTATTGCTACTATGATACCAATAGTACTATCTATTAATAACCCAAGATATGAGATCATTAACCCAAAAACAAACATAATAACTGCGTCAAAATAATCAATTCTCATTTTCTCACCTCTTTAATATTATATGCATCTTAATATGAAACCCTATAATTTACCCTCTAGATGAATTTCTTGAAGTTGTCTTAGAGTTTTTTTGTTTCTTGTGAATAATTCATAAAAATCTTGTAAA
>JAFLJX010000248.1 GCA_022712785.1 Mycoplasmatota bacterium
CGCTTTGTCAGAATTGTAATGCGGCTATGAAGGTTGGTAAGAGTTTTAAAAATACTGTAGTAATAGCTATTCTGTTTAGTGAAGTATCAATTATAGGTGGACTTCGGTTATCTTATGAACTAGATATAGCGTCAGGTGCGACAATTGTATTAATAAATATACTTATATTGTTATTAGTAGGTATATTTAGAAAATTCTATGTTAGAAAAAAATTAAAAGAAACTAAACTGAATTTACAAGGGAAATAACATGTTCAAATAAAAAAATGAGAGAGCAAGCTTTCTCATTTTTTTATTTACTACCCCTTCGCATGCCATATTATGGTTTCCCACAATATGATACTACTATATTATATAATATTTAAGTTATATTAAACATGACATAAATGGCACATTTATGTCTGGATAATGAAAAAACTGTCAAGTTATTTAAAATTTTATTGCATTTTTTATTATAAATCATCATTTGCCCATAAATCAATAAAGTCTACCAATTCTTTAAAATTAGGACTTTTTGCATTTCTTACATAATATCCACTAGTTGACATTCCTGTGAGTAACGCTTGATCTGGACTTAAGTTATATAACATTCCTAGGGCGAATCCAGCATTGAAGTTATCTCCTGCACCTGTGGTTAGTTTTGGTTTTGAAATATAAGGTCCTTTTTCTGTATAGAAAACACCGTCAACTACAGTGCAAGAACTATCAACTGGATGAATTACTACAGAATCTATATTCAAATAATCATATAAAGCAATGTTTAAGTCTTCTAATGACACTTGCATATTATCTAAACTAGGAGAATCAAATAGCTCTAACACTTTTGCCACGTCATATGCTTCTTTTTTATTAAGTCCTAATATCACAAAGAAATTGCTTTTAAATTCTTTTAATAAATCTAGGGCTTCAACTATTTCATCATTTTCTCTTTTTTCCGGGTCTGCGATATCAACAAAGAAAATTGGCTTGTTTTTTCTTTTTGGTAATAATGGTAATATGTCAGATATCATTCTTCTCCATAAGTCTGTGTTGTGTGGAATCATACTCCAGTTAACTGATGCTACCATGTTTGTTTCACTAAATAATTCTACTATTTTATCTTCACCCAAAAATTCTATCATTTTTTCATATGTTATATTTGATAATGAAGACATTTTCCCAAGTAATAATTTCCCGTCATGAAACTCCAAGGCATCTGTATGTCCAGGGTTTGCTATTGAATACATTTCAACATTATCATCAAAATCATTAAATACGTTGTCAATCATAGGATATCCTAATGCACCAACATAGTTTATTTTTGTATCGTGCTTTGACAATGCGTTACACATAATTGGGCCATTCCCACCTATTTTGACTTGCTGAGGTACTAATTCAATATTTGTACTTAGTCCACTTGCACGTGCTATTCTATCTGAAAAAGCTTCTATTGTTTCAATTCTTGTATAGTTAGCACTATCCATTCTTTTATCTACGGCATGAATTATCTCATCAACAAACCCATCAAATCCAATTACTATTTTCAGCGTTTCTTTTTTAATCCCTTTTAAATGAGATACTAAGTCTATTCTTTTATCTATCATATATATCAAATCCTTTTCAAAAGTTTTAATTGTTATTCTATTAATTATTATACAACATAATTACTTCATCAAACCATAATTATCTTTATATAAGTGATTTTATTACCAATATCATGTTATACTTATCTAATATTTTACTAATGAGTTACACTAAGAAGCATAAAGTAAAGTCGATATGTTTTGTGGTAATAGGATTGTTTCTGTAGAGAAAATATTTCAATATAGATTTAGTTATTTTTCTGTTTTTTGAAATATATTAACTTCATGAAACAGTAGACAATTAAGTAATAATTTGTTAAAATAACTATAGTGAAAATACGTAGAGGTGAAGACATGAAGATAATAAATGTAGTATTAGTAATCATATCAATACTAGTTCTTATAGGACTATTTTATAATGGAATCAAAAAAGATGATACTGAACCAATCATTACTGGTTCTGCAAATACAGAAGTTTTATCATTAGATTCAGCTATATTAAAAATTGAAGGTGATATTCTTAATATACTTGAAGGAACAACACAAGAAGATATATTAAATAATGTTACTTCTAAGGACAATAGTCCTCAAAGTTACAGAATTACTACTAGTGAAGGTTCTGATAAATCATTGGATGAAATATATGAATATGATCGTTTGTATGTTATAGCTGAAAATGGTGTAAATGAAGGCTATTATATGATAATGTATACTGACTCACTTGATTAATCAATAAGGGAGCAAATACTATGGGAAATCAATACAAGAAAAATCGAAAAAAACGTAAGGAAAAACATGAAAATTCACTGAGCAATCTATATTTATTGCCAGTGCTTTTTATTGTTGCTATTGTTCCATTAATAGTTTTTGTAAAAGTTATTGAATTAGATGGTTTAGAGGCTATCTATTGGAAGGGTGGAACAATTCATACAGATTTCTTCCACTACTATAAATCAATGTACTTTATTGCAGGATCATACATTGGTTCTGTAGTTGTATTAACATTGTATTGGATGAAAAGACTAAAATTCGTTAAATCTAAGTACTATATACCTTTAGGTGTATATGCATTATTCGCAATAATCTCTGCGATTTTCGCAGATGATGTTGATGTTGCATTAAGAGGTTACATTGAAATGTTCCAAGGAGTATTTGTTTTAATAGGTTATGTATTATTTGTTATAACAATTTTTAACTTGATTCGAGAAGATAAACATATAAAAGC
>JAFLJX010000089.1 GCA_022712785.1 Mycoplasmatota bacterium
ACCTGGAAGTAAGATATTTAAGTCAGGTGCATCAACATCACAGTCTGCCATGACAATATCTTCTAAGAATGGAATAATACATGCAGTAATAGTAGTTTTACCAGTTCCACCTTTGCCGCTTATTATAGCTATTTCATTAAGCATAGGTATCACCAAGAACTTTCTTTATGATGTTTTTCATTTTATCTTTAACATAATCACTATGGTCCACTAATAACTCTCCTCTAGCAATAATCCTTGCGAATTCTTCTCTAAATTCGATACTTTCAAGTAATTCAATACCTTCTTTTTCTAGATATTCATAAATGTCGTTATTACCTAAGTTACTTTTATTTACTACAACTCCATAATTTACCTTCTCTTCGCGTAATAACTCTACAACCATTCTCATATCACTTAAACCGAAAGGAGTTGGCTCAGCGGCAATTATGCAGTAATCTGCGCCTTCTATTGCAGCGACAGTGCTGCAAGATGTACCTGGTGGACTATCTATAAGTAATATTTCTTCTTTTTTAGTAATATTTTTTAGATGTTCGATGATTTTTACACCTGATATTTCTCCAACAGTTAATTTACCGTATAAAAATTGTTTATTCTCTTCAATGCTTTGATAATAGATATTACCAATTTTTTTATCTTTGTAAGAAATGGCGTTAGTAGGACATACTAACCTACAACCACCACAGTCATGACAAAGATCATCAAATACTAGAACTTTCTTTTTTGCTGGGATTATTGCGTTAAAATTACAGAAATCGCCACATTTGCCACATAGTGTACATAAATCATGGTTTACCACTGGATATTTCTTGTATACTATTTCATCATGGTAGGTAGTTCCTTTTAAAAATAGATGACTATTAGGTTCTTCTACGTCTGTGTCAATAAGAGTTGCTTTTTTTAAACATGAAAAAAGGTTGACAGAAAGAGTAGTCTTTCCTGTCCCACCTTTTCCGCTTAAAATGGCTATTTTCACTAATGTTTACCTTTAACTGATGCGTCTAACATTTCTGGTAATTTCTTTTCAAAATATGAGTATAACGCAGCTCTTACTGTTTCACCTTGTTTATATTGGAAACTTTTTATCTCAAAAGCATTCAAAGCATCAATAGCTTTAGGACCTAGTTCAGGCACTAATACCACTTCAATATCTAAATCACCTAATATTTTTGCTGCTTTACCTCCGGCTCCACTTCCTTCTTTTTTTGCGGGATTATCAAAGAAAGAAAACTGTAGGTCTTCACTATTGTATACAGCGAAGTAGTCTGCACGTGCAAATCTGTCAGCTACTAGGCTTTCTGGATTATTATCTGAAGCACAAATTGCTATTTTCATATCATTTTCTCCTAACTGTGTTTATGTGTTTCTGAATCATGATCACAAACACTACCTTTACTCGTTAAAAACCCACCTAAGTATTCACTTAAATTAACATCTATACGTCCTTTAGCACCTAGTACTACATCAATATTTTGTTGTTTAAATAAGTTTACTGCCATAGCACCCATTCCACCTGTAATGATAACGTCAACACCTTGTGTACCTAAGTATTTAGGAAAACTTCCTGGTGTATGTTCTGGAGGTTGTACGTAATTTACTTCTTTAACTTCGTTTTCTTCAATTGTATAGATTACAAACTCTTTACAATGCCCAAAATGCTCATCAACAGTAACTTTGTCACTTGTTGGAAATGCGATTTTCTTAACTAATTTTTCTTCAATATTCATATTATTCTCTCCCTTTAGTTTAATATTTGTAATTTCATTTTTTATTTCAAGTGCTTTATTTCCTAAAAGCACATCAATAAACTTTTTCCTACCACTTAGTAATAATCTTTGAACTGTTGCACGAGATACTTGCATTTCTTCCCCTGCTTCAATTTGGGATAGGCCTTCATAATCGACTAGTCTTAGCGCTTCAAACTCATCAAGTTTGATAAAGACAGTCTCCAAACTATTCTTAGGAACGCCTACAGGGTTGTATATTCTTGAACTATCTAGCCTTCGAGCGTATCTTTTTTTTCTACTTGTAATCATAAAATCACTCCTCTTATGTGCATATGCACACTAATAGTATATGGCAAACCTTTGAATCTGTCAAGTGGCGAAAACATCTTTTTAAATAACATTACAAATTAGTTTATTGCCTTTTAATAGTGCATAATGATAATATCTTGTATAATACTAATATATTTATTAAGGAGATGTATTATGAAATTTATTAAATCAACAAAATTTATCTATTTTGCTTTTATCTGGCATGGATTCTTTCTTGCATTGACAGTTTCTATGTTAGAACTAAATACTGTGTTTCCGGCTTTAATTACTACTTTAACAGAATCTAAGTTTGTATTTGGGGCAATATATAGTGTTATGCTTGGTGTTCCATTGATATTTAATGTTGTATTTGGACATTATTTAAGAAATAAGGAATATAAAAAGAAATACTTACTACTAGGTATTTATCTACGTAGTGGAGCATTTCTTGGTATGGCTTTGTTTACTTATTACTTTAGTATTAGTAATCCAATGTTAACACTTGCTAGTTTCTTTTTCTTTGTATTCTTGTTTAGTGTATCTGCTGGTTTTGCTGGTTTATCTTATTCTGATATCATCGCAAAATCTCTTAGTAGTGAAAAACGAGTTCATTTATACACTATTAAACAGTTATTTGGTAGTGTATCTGCTTTTGGTGGAGGACTATTAATCGCTAGGATATTCAATTTAGGGATTGAATATCCATTAAATTACACTATATCACTTCTAATTGGTTCTCTTGGGCTAGTAATTGCTTCTTTAGGATTCATACTACTTCCTGAACCAAAGTCTGTTATAAAGGAAAATAACGAGGCTTTATTAACTTTCATTAAAAAGATCCCTTCTATTCTTAAAAAGGATAATAGTTTTAAATTATTTATCATTGTTGAGAACTTAGCTGGGTTTAGTATTATGATTTTACCGTTTTATATGTTGTATGCTTTAGAAATGTTCAATATTGATAATAGTTTTATTGGAACTTATGTTATTTGGCTAACTGTGGGTACGATTATATCTAATATTATTTGGGGATTCTTAGCTTCTAAGTTTAATGCGAAACAAATTGTTAGAATTTGTATAATATTTGGAGCGTTAAACCCTTTGTTAGCTATTTATTTGGGGACAACAACTCCTAAATTATTCGCAATTATCTTCTTTATCTTAGGATTTATGATAAGTGGTCGTAAAATTGGATTTGAACCGTATTTATTGGATATTATCCCTACTAAAGAACGTATTGAGTACTTAGGTATAAGAGGATCATTAAATATACTAATAGTTATTCTACCGCTAGTTGGAGCTACAATTATTTATTTATTTGGGTTTAATGTAACATTTGTAATAGTTTCAGTTATGATGGGGCTTGCTGCTTTATTGTTAGGTAAAATAAGTAATAAACAGATAAAAGAGCTTTGTTAAAGGTATATTAAAAGGGTTGTCAATTGACAACCCTTTGTTTATGGGTTCTATAACACTTGTTAAATGCTTCTACTACATCTTTGTCAAACTTTATTCCTTTCAATTTGTTTATTTCCCTAATAGACTCTTCTTCTGACCATGCTTTTTTATATGGTCTTTTACTTATTAAGGCATCATAGACATCAACTACGGCTACTATTCTAGCTGAAAATGGTATATCAGTTCCTTTTAACTTTCTTGGGTAACCTGATCCATCCCAGTTCTCATGATGGCTTTCACAAATATCAATTCCCATGTTGATAAAATCATTTTTTGAATACTTATTTTGTATTTCTCTTAATGTATTACTACCAAAAATAGAATGTTTCTTCATTATTTCAAACTCTTCATCATTGAATTTCCCTGGTTTCATTAGGATATTTTCTGGAATCATTATTTTACCAATATCATGAAGCGTACTCGCAAGTTCAATTGATTGAATGAATTCATCTTTGTAACAATTGTTTTTTGTATAGACTGAACTATGTAGTTCTTGAGCTACTTTCAAACATAAATGACCTACTCTATCAATATGATCACCTGTGAATTTATCTCTTGATTCAGCTAGTTTTGCCAATGAATAAATTGTAATATAGTTTGAGTTTTCAATATCTTTTAAATTCTGATAGTTCTGTTTTTCAAGGATGACATTATCTCCTTTTAAGTTTTTTTCATGAAGATAACTGTCTAATCTGTATTTGGAAAATGTATAACTACCAAATAGAGATATAAAAATCTGTGCTATATAGAAAATAGAAAAAATTAATACTGTATTAATATAGTCTTTCAAATACAAATATGTTAAAGCAAAATAGAAAATCATAATAATGACTGTTCCAATAGTTACAAACTGCCATCTAATCTTTAGTAGAAAGTATCCATAACCAATAACTAGAAATAATCCCCCATAGTAACTATAAACTTCAGGTTCAATAACTAGCATGACTATTACTCCGAATCCAGCAATTACGTATAGTGTTGTTAGAACAAATTGATGTAGACTATAAAATGATTTGTGATAGCTAAGTATAAGTGTTACCAATGTACTTGGAGCAACTATATAAAATCGAATCATACTAAAAATGGCTAGATTTTCTACTTCTATCCATCTATCAACAAGACCAAAACCTGAATAAAGTACAAGACTTAAAACCAACATTTTTCTAATGAGTAGTAAGTCTTCTGAATATAGAAATTTTTCATATGCTTCATTTCTTGAAGTAAATAAAGTATTTTTTACCATATGTAGTACCTCGCTAAGTTAATTCTATTGTACTAACAATTAGTTTAAAACACAAACAAATATTTACAAGTGGGAATTAACTAAAAGATCATTTTTAATCAATTATAACAAAAAAAGAAACCATAATTGGCTTCTTATACTTGTGTATCAATAATTACTGGGATTACTATTGGTCTTCTATTGGTTTTGCGATATAAGAATTTACTAATTTCATCTTTAAGAGATTTATTATATACTCTCCAGTCAATATATTTACCAGTTAGTATCTTTTCTGAGACTTTGATAAAGATCTTTTCAACTTCTAAGATTAAATCTTCGTTTTCTTTCATGTATACAAAACCTCGAGATACTACTTCAGGGACAGATACAATTTTCTTATGGCGTGCATCAACATTAGCTATTATTAATAAAACGCCGTCTTCACTTAATAGCTCTCTATCTCTTAACACGACGTTACTAAGGTCACCATCCAAGATACCATCAACTAATATATCTCCTGATGTAATTTTTGTTTTTGTTTTTGTTCCGACACCTTTTTCAAATTCAACAACATCTCCGTTATCAAGTGAGAATATTTTATCGTTATCGTATCCAATTTGATGACATAATTTTTTTAATGCGTATTGATGTCGGTATTCCCCTACAACAGGAATGATATATTTAGGTTGTAAAATGTTGATTAATAGTTTTATCTCTTCACTACTAGCGTGTGAAGGTGGTAATATTTTTTTGTCTATTTTTTTTACATTAGTATCAAATCTATATAGAACATCCAAAGTTCTCGCTGCGATTTTTTCAGTTCCAGGTACTGGTGGAGTCATTAGGATTATTGTATCGTCATGGGCAATATGAATTAATCTATCTAGTTTCTTAACCATTCTTTGTAACATGTAAAATGGCTCATGACGGTCTCCTGATACTAATATAACACTGTCTTTTAATTCATTCTTGTTTTTATCGTCAATGAATCTTAAACTAGTTAGTTTACCTTTAGGAATTTTTAAATATCCTAAATTAACTGCGATATCTACTGTTCTTTGTGTTTTTCTACCAATTATCGCTATGGTTCTGTTATATTTTAAACTCATATCTATTATCTTCTGAATTCTATTTAAATCAGTTGAAAAAGCTGAAACAATTATTCTACTTGGTGCGGTGTAGAATGCCTGATTTAGGGCATAGTCAAGGGCGTCAGAGTTATGTGTTTGTCCCACTCTTTCTGAACCTAAGCTTTCAACAAGTAATGCGAGTACTTTTTTACCTGCGATACTTGAAAGCTTAAGAAAATCAGTTTTATATGTTCCAGAAACATTCTGATCAAATGTAAAATCAGGTGCATAGACAATAACACCGTCAGGAGTACTAATAGCGATTCCTTTTGATTCAGGAATTGAATGTGTAACGTTATAAAAATCTACACTTACATCCCCAAATTTTTCAGATTTATTATCTTTTACTTCATGAAATTCATAATCTTTAATGTCTAAACCACGATCTGTGATTAAATCTTTTAATAATGCTAAAGTGAAGTAACTAGCGTAGATAGGTACTTTAACAGTTTTTAATAATTTGGGAACTGCGCCTATATGGTCTTCGTGACCATGACTTAAAAAAATCCCAACAATTCTTGAAATATTTTGTTCTAAGTATTCAAAGTCAGGTACTATTGAATCTACTCCAAATAGTTCGTGACTAGGGTACTTAAGCCCTGCGTCTAATATAAAAATTTTATTATTAATATCAAGACAATACATATTTTTACCATTTTCACCTAGTCCACCTAGTGCGAAAAACTTAATTTTACTCATAATATACCTCCTATGTGTATCAGTCATTCATATTATATCATAATACGTCTTAAAAACTAGTAAATGTCTCTTTATTACATATATTTATCAATATTAAAAAGTATATTAAATTAAATACTTATGATATATTATTATATAAGGAGTGGTTATTATGATAAAATATCCAAATAAAAAGCAAACATTTAAAAAGCAAACAGAAAACCATTCTAAACGTGGAATGTCTTTTGAAATCATGATAAACGAGACAAATGATTACTATTTAGGGAATAGTATCGCTATTATTCATAAAAAACCAATACCCATTCAAATTGTAAAGGTAGATTATCCATCTCGTAGTGGAGCCGTTATTAAAGAAGCTTATTATAAAGTACCTTCAACTACTGACTATAATGGATTATATAAAGGTAAACATATTGATTTTGAAGCAAAAGAAACAAATAATAAAACAAGTTTCCCTTTATCAAACATTCATTCTCACCAAATTGCTCATCTAATCTCTATTGAGGACCATGGGGGTATTAGTTTTTTATTGATTTTCTTTAAGACACTTGATGAAATCTATTTATTAGAAACTAAATACTTAAAAGATTTTGTGAAAAGATCAATAAAAGGTCGAAAATCAATAACGTATGATGAGATTAAAGAATATGGATATAAAGTTAAAGAAGGATATGCACCTAGAATTGAGTATCTTAAAGTAATTGATGAAATAATAAAAAAAGGCTTCCAATGAGCCTTTTTTGTTTATCTTAAAGTGCTTCCTGATTTAATAACTTTACTATCAAACTTCGCAGTACTAAAGATACGACAGTTTCTTTTTATAACTGTTCCCTTAGGAATAGTTACTTTAGAAGCTATAACATTAATTCCACTACTTAGTAGATCAGGATTTTCAATATTAGGAGTTAAATCATCAGAATCTCCAATTATTACATTTTCCATTATTTTACAGTTTTTATCAATTATTGCATTTTCTATATATGCACCTGGGAATACTTCAGTATCATTTAAGATAACACTATTTAAGATAGTAGCTCCCGGATGAATTATGACTCCTGGGCTTAGTACACTTCTTTTAACGTTACCAGCGACTATGCAACCATTTGATATTAGTGCTTGGTTAATTGTAGATTTACTACCTATTTTAACAGAAGGTAATTCTTCACTTTTTGTATGAATTTTCCAGTTTCTGTCATACATATCAATTTGAATTTTATCAACTGTTGATGTTAAATTTAGGTTTGCTTCTAAATATGAATCATAGGTTCCAACATCTTGCCAGAAATCTTCATAAACATAAGTATAAAGGTCAGTTTCACCCATTAAATAAGGAATTATATGTTTTCCAAAATCTAGATTAGGGTCTTTTACAGTTTCTAAAGCTTCTAACAATGCATCTGTATTAAAGACGTAAATACCCATTGAAGCTAAATTACTATCTGCATTTTTTGGTTTCTCACTAAATTTAGTTATTTTATTATTATCATCGCTTGTTAAGATACCAAATCTATGAGTATCTTCCCACGGAACTGGTTGAACAGCAATTGTTAATTTAGTATTTTTTTCTTCATGAAACTTAATCATTTTAGCATAATCCATTTTATATATATGATCCCCTGAAAGGATTAATGTATATTTTGGATTTTTTCTTTTGATGTATTGAATATTTTGTAAGACTGCGTCCGCAGTACCTGCGTACCACTCTTTATATGGTTGAAGTAAAGCGAGGCTTGAGTCT
>JAFLJX010000090.1 GCA_022712785.1 Mycoplasmatota bacterium
TCACTTAATTTAACACAAGTATCCATTGAATCGTTACCACCGTTGTATATAAAAAACCTAACATTGTTTTTCTTAAATACTTCTAACATTTTTTCATATATTTTAATATCTTCAGTATGACTAACTAATTTAAATCTAACGCTACCCATTGCTGATGCTGGTGTATGTTTTAATAATTCTATATCTGATTTCACATCTTTTACATTCACAAAGTTTTCTTCTAGTACACCACTTATTCCGTGTCTAAGAAGTAATATATTTTCTATAGTTTCACTATTGTTTAATGCTTCTTTTATTACTCCATAAGCACTGGCGTTTATTACGGGGCTTGGCCCTCCACTTTGTCCATACATTAAATTTCCTTTAATCATATCTAACACTCCTTTTTATAGCACAGGCTATTGTATCATATTAGTTTGGTTTTCTAAACATCAAATATACTTAGTTGTTCATTGTTAATGGGGAAATCATCCAGGTATTTAAAGACATCATCTGTCTCATATAATATATTGTTTTCCTTACAGATATCTATAAAGTAATTCATCATCTCTTTATGATTTTTTGAACCAATACTGTAATTGAGTCCAAATGTTTTAATGTACTTTTCTTTTATACCCGGGAAGTGTTCATCTAGTTTCTTATAAAAGTATTCTCTATTTCCTTCTCTTAAAGTTAATCCTATCCCAAAGTTCATAATTCCTTTTACTTTTGCTTTTACACAATAATCTAGAACACCTTTTAAGTTATCCATATTATCGTTTATAAAAGGTAAAAAAGGTCCAAGCCAAACAACTGTGGGAATGTTGTTTTCTTTAAACTTCATTAATGTATCAAATCGTTCTTTAGTAGATGATACATTTGGTTCAAGTATTTTGCATAAACCTTCATCATAAGTTGTTAATGTCATCTGAACTACAGCTTTTGAACGTTCATTTATCTTTTTTAGTAATTCAAGATCTCTTATAATCAGTGCTGATTTAGTTAATATTGATACTCCAAATCCATACTTATATATAACTTCCAAAGCTTGCTTAGTCATTTCAATTTCTTTTTCTAGTGGCATATATGAATCAGTCATTGATCCAGTTGATATCATACATTTTTTTCGTTTACTCGTTAATCTATTTTCCAATAAAGCTATAGCGTTTTGTTTTATCTCAATGTCCTCAAACTCATGATTAATTTGATATACTTTACTTCTGGAATCGCAATATATGCATCCATGAGTACAGCCTCTATAGATATTCATAGAGTTTCTTGATGATAAGATTCCTTTTGCTAAAGAGTAATGCATATTAACACCTCCAATTACAATAATAATTATATCATACTTTATATTTAAAATTAGTTATTCATCATACTTTACTGAGTGAATCAATGGTATAATTTATCTTAACTTGACAATTAGTATTATAAGTATTAGAATTCAACTCATTAAAGCTAGTTCAACAGGAGGAAAATCATGGCTACATTACTATTATTAGTTATTTATATGGCGTTTATTTCTTTAGGATTACCAGATGCAATTTTAGGAGTTGCGTGGCCAGAGATGAGAATTGATTTAAACGTTCCACTAGATGCATCAGGATTTATATTTATAACTTCAACAGCTTCTACGATTATTTCTAGCTTAGCTAGTGGTTTTTTAATTAAAAAGTTTTCCACTGCATATGTTACTTTATTTAGTATTTTAATAACCTCGTTATCGTTGTTAGGTTTTTCTTTAATGCCATCATTTTATTGGATGATTCTTTTAGCCATACCTCTGGGATTTGGTGCTGGGAGTATTGATACTGCACTAAACAATTATGTTGCAATACATTACAAAACACATCACATGAACTTCCTACATGCCTTTTGGGGGATTGGAGCAACACTCGGTCCAATTATTATGAGTACGTTCTTTGCTTTAAAATATACTTGGAGAAATGGGTATATGGCGTTAGGTATTATTCAACTTGGTATTTTCTTTATTGTATTATTATCATTACCTTTATGGAAGAAGAATAATTTACAAGAAATCAAAGAGAAAAAAGAATTTAAATACAAAGATATCCTCAAAACAAAAGGCGTTAAAACATCTATGAGTATATTTGTTATTTACTGTGCTGTTGAATTTTCTATTGGGAGCTGGGGAGCATCATACCTTGTTGAAAGTAAAAATCTTTTACCCTCAATTGCAGGTGCGTTAATAGGTGTATATTATCTTGGTATAACAATCGGAAGATTGTTATCTGGAGTAATATCTTTTAAATTAACCAATTCTCAATTAATCATATCAGGAATAATAATCTTTATAATCTCCTCACTATTATTCTTATTACCTTTACCTGTTTATACTCTTTATGGATTGTTCTTCTTTCAAGGTGTTGGATTAGCTCCAATATTCCCTAGTTTAACCCATGAAACCCCAAAAAGATTCACACAAGAGAAATCTCAATATGTAATTGGTCTTCAAATTGCAAGTGCATATGCTGGAGCTTCTATATTCCCCTCATTATTTGGGATACTTGCAAAAAATACAAGCTTATCGATATTTCCTTACTACATATTATTATTTTCAATCAAAATGCTTATATTAAATTTATCACTAGTGAAAACATTTAAGAAAGAGACTTAAATAGTAACCAAAAAGGATATTGTTCCGTTTAGGAATCATACCCTTTTTTAAAACTAATTTTTTTATGCATTATTTCGATTTCTTTGTAATTTTGAATTTCTAAAGTAATCATAATCTCCCTCATAATAAGTGATTTGTTTATCTTCTATATCCCCAATTCTTGAAGCTATTTTTTTTATGAAATATCTATCATGAGATATAAATAATATAGTTCCTTTAAAAACGCTTAACATTTCCTCTAATATCTCCCTACTATCTATATCTAAATGGTTTGTTGGTTCATCTAAAATTAGTAAGTTTGTTTGATTAAATGTAAGTGAGCAGAGTTTAAGTTTAGATTTCTCTCCACCGCTAAGAACATTAATTTTCTTTAAAACGTCATCCCTAATAAATAATGCTTTTGCGAGTTCCCTTCTAGCAACTCCTTGATTAACACCATGTTCGTTCATGAAGTAGTCTAAAACAGATTTATTATCATCTTCAAATATTATTTCTTGGGCAAGATAACCAACATTTATTTTAGAACCCCATTTATATGTTGATTCTTCAATGTTTGAGTCCTCTACCAACATTCTTACAAGTGTAGTTTTCCCTGAGCCATTATTACCTAATATGGCTAATCTATCCTGAAATATAAGATCTATATGTGCGTCATTCAACAACTCCAATTCACCAAATGATTTATTAATATGGAATGCTTCTAAAACTCTTTTACCAGAACGGCTTGTATCAATGTTTTTTATCTTCATTTTATCATTACCGTATTTAGGTTTGTCTAGTCTTTCAATCTTAGATAATCTATGTTCTAATTCTTTAGCACGTTTAAACATTTTATCACTATCACGCATAACTCCCCAAATACGATATCTCTTTATTTGTTCTTCCATTCTTTTGATTGTTCTTTGTTGAGATAAATACACTTTTAATTCTAATAAAAATCTTCTTTCTTTCTCAATAACATAGTAACTATAGTTACCATGGTAAACATGAGCTTTGTATGTGCTAAGTTCAACAAGCTTCTTACATACGTTATCTAAGAAGTATCTATCGTGTGAAACGATTAAAACACTCCCCTTATAGCTTTTTAAATAGTTTTCTAGCCATTCTATAGATTCTAAGTCTAAATGATTTGAGGGTTCATCAAGCATTAATATTGATGGCTCTTCTAACAATATTTTAGCTAAAGTTACCCTAGTTTTTTCTCCTCCACTTAGTTTATTAAATTCTGTAGTTCTCATTAAATCAGATATTTTTAAGCCTGAGCATACTTTATTAATTTTAGTTTCAGTTTCATATCCATCTAACTGTTCATAAATCTCAGTTAATCTAGAATATTCTTTTAAAGCATTTTCTAGTTTAACACTATCTAAATCACCAAAAGTCATGGATAAATCATCCATGGCTTTCTTTATTTTATATGTTCCTACAAAGGCTTTTTCTAGTATATCTAGTACTATTACAGAATCTTCATATTCTGGTATTTGATCTAAATAACCTAGTTTTGTTCCTTTTCTAAATGAAAATTCACCTTTTTGGATATTTTCAAGACCATATAGAATCTTAATAATTGTTGTTTTCCCTGATCCGTTAGGTCCGATTAACCCTATTCTTTCATTAGTTTTAATGTCAAAACTAATATTTTCAAAGATTAAATCTTCTCCAAATATTTTAGAAATATTACTTATGCTTGCTTCTATCATATTAATCACTTTCCTTGAGTATAATTATTTTTATATTGAGTTTAAAAATTCTATTATGAGTTTGTTTAACTCTTCTGGCTTTTCAAATATTGTTACATGTCCACAGTCAGGAATAATAGCCATCTTTGAATTTGCTATGTTTTCAGAAATAATCTCAGAAAATTTAATTGGTTTTAGTGTATCTTCCTCCCCAACAACTACTAAACTAGGGCATTTGATATCTTTTAATATGTCAGTCATAAAAACATCATCAATAAAAGTTTTATATAGACTAATTTGTCCGTCAAAATAGCTTTTAGGTATAGAGTTCATAGCTAGTACATATGACGGTGAATTGTTCTTTAGAGGGATGTTACCTTCAATTTATGGGAAAACTTATATCAAGAATAATAAAGAGATGCT
>JAFLJX010000091.1 GCA_022712785.1 Mycoplasmatota bacterium
CGTATTAAAAATATTTATTCTGTATACAAAAAAATGCATACACGTAAAAAAGAATTTGAAGAAATTTACGACCTTTTAGCTCTAAGAATTATTGTTGACAACATTGAAAGTTGTTATAGAACTATTGGTATAATCCATAGTAAATGGACTCCAATTCCAAATAGATTTAAAGACTATATAGCAATGCCTAAGCCAAATCTATATCAATCACTTCATACATCTGTTATAGCTAACGGAAAAGTTTATGAAATTCAAATTAGGAATGAAGAGATGGATAACATTGCTGAATACGGAGTAGCTGCTCACTGGGCTTACAAAGAAAGCAAAGCCAAATTCAAAATGACAGAAGAAGTATCCAAAAAATTAAAATGGTATGGCGATCTAATAAACTTTACGAAAGAATCTGAAAATGATTCTGATGTTTTAAATTTACTTAGAGATGACATCTTCCATTCAAACGTTTATGTTTTTACTCCCGCAGGAGATATTATTGATTTGCCTAAAGGTTCAACGCCGCTTGACTTCGCATTCAGAATTCATACAGAAGTTGGTATAAAAACTGTAGGTGCAATAGTAAACGGTAAAATAGTTCCTCTTGAATTTGAATTAAGTACAGGTGACATCGTAAACATGAAAACTAGTGTTAATTCATTTGGACCAAATGATAACTGGTTAAAAATAGTGAAAACTTCAAATGCAAAATCAAAAATCAAAAACTACTTAAACAAAAGTAGAAAAGACGTTTTAGTAGAAATGGGAAAAGACGATTTTAATAAAGAATTAAATTCAAGAAATACTAGTATTAACTTAAACGATAAAATAGTATCTGAATTATTTAGAAAAAAAGGTGCTAATTCTATTGAGGATTTATACTTTGAAATAGGTAAAAACTCAATATCTCCTGTAAGTGCAGTAAATGCTTTAATAGGTGATGTTGAATATACCGAAGAAGATCTAATTCAAAAAATTAATCAATCGGTTTATGTAGATCAAAAAAGTGAATCAAATGTAATAGTTGAAGGACTTAACAATCCTTCTATTAAACTATCAAACTGCTGTACCCCAATCCCTGGAGATAAAATAACCGGGTATATTTCAAAGGGTGTAGGAATCGCAGTTCATAGAAATAAATGTAATAACTTGACTGCCCTTGATAAAAACAGATATATTGAAGTATTTTGGGGTAATGACAAAACTAAATCATATATTGTAAACATCAAATTAATAATTTCCAATAGAGATAATGTACTTGCTGAAATTATTAATACAGTCACAGCCGCAAATTCTAAAATAAATCAAGTTGCGGCATCTACTAATAAAGTTAAAGAAGGAATTGTAAAACTTAAACTTAGCGTAGGAAATAAAGAAATCTTAGCTAACGTTATTAATAATCTTCAAAAAGTAAATGGTGTCTTTTCAATTGAAAGGATGATGAAATAGTGAAAGTAATAGTACAAAGAGTAAATAGTGCATCATGCACAGTAAATAATAAATTAATATCAAAGATCAAAAAAGGATATTTATTATTAGTTGGTTTTACTCAAAATGATTCTATAAAAGAAGTGAATTACTTAGCTAAGAAGATAGCTAATCTAAGAATATTTGAGGATGATTTAGGAAAACTAAATAGAAGTATATTGGACATGAATTATGAGATTCTATCAATCTCACAATTCACAATATATGGTGACACATCAAAAGGAAATAGACCGTCGTTTACTAAAGCTTTAGAACCAAAAAAAGCCTTAGAGTTATATTTAGAATTAACCAATATTTTGAACAATGAATACAACATCAACACACTAAATGGAGTGTTTGGTGAACACATGAATATTGGATTAATTAATGATGGACCTGTCACTATCATACTTGAAAGTAAGGGATAAAATGATTAGGAAATTAACTGAACAAGATCGCGCAGAATTACTTGAATATTTATATGTAGAAGGATCACTAAATATATTTATTATTGGCGATGTAGAAGCATTTGGTTTTGATAAAAAGTTCCAAACTATATATGGTGAATTTGATAAAGATTTAAACTATATATCTGTTTTGCTTTTTTATAATGAACATAGTGTTTTTTATTCTCATAAAAGAATATTTAATGAGGACTGGCTTAAAATTTATAAAAAGCATACTGAAAATTTATATATGAGTGGTGCTGGAGAAACGATTGAGAAACTTATACCACATTTCCCAAATTACAAAGTAAATCCAATGTATTTCTCAGAAGCGTATAAACTAACTGAAAAAATTAAAAAAACAGAATACAACATAGTTAAGGTTTCAACAAAAGAACACTGTGATAAATTATTTGATATTCTCTTTTTAATAAGTGAATTTGGATATAATAATACAGAAAAAGATAAATTTATAGAAGATAAAATGAACTCATTAAAAATGAGTAGCACTTATTTCATAGAAGAAGATGGAGTTGTAATATCAACTGTGTCCGCAACCGCAGAAACCACAGTAAGCGCAATGGTAATCGCAGTCGCGACTCTAGAAACAGCTAGAAAAAGAGGGCTAGCTTCTATCCTAATGAAACATTTAATGAATGAATATTTTGAAGAAAAGAAAAAGTATTTATGCATATTTTATGATAATCCTAAGGCAGGAAACATTTATAAAAGACTAGGGTTCAAAGACGTTGATAAATGGATAATGCTTAAAAAGGAGTAATAC
>JAFLJX010000092.1 GCA_022712785.1 Mycoplasmatota bacterium
AAATAAAAAGAACCAATTCAAGGAGATGGTCTGAGTGACCATAATTGTGAATTACTATAATAAGGAAGTATAAAAAACTACTCTTAATAATGACTGGTAAACCATATCTTACAATTTTTTTAATTGATAGTTCATTTTTCCAATTAATAAAATATGCAGCATAATTAATTCTCATAAACCACACAGCAAATATTAATAATATTATTGGTAAAGCGATTGATATAAAATATGTCATGCCTACATCTCCTTAAGTTTATTTCAAAAGTATAGTACTTAGTACAATTCTTAAAGTTCTTATCCAGAATTAACAATATAAATGTCAAAAATATTCAATTGAGATTCAAAGAACTATTACAATAATTATAACAAATTTTCTTTTAAAAAAATACTACCTTGATAATAAAAAAATATTATTTTATATTTATATTAAATAACAAACTTTTATAGCCATGTAATTTTACTATACATTTTTTTATAGAAGCAATCATAAATTCTAACTTACCTTCTTGCAAATAATCAAGTTATTATCGCTTTTAAAAAAATTTGACAATTAAAAATATTTCGAATATTAAAAGACTTTTAAGCATTAAAAACAGGATAAACTTTATACAAAGTTTATCCTGTTTTTTGTTTGTATTATGCTTTTGATTTATATGAATTATTATTACTATCTTTGTTTGATAAGTTTTTTGGCTTTCCACTTTTGCTTTTTGATTTCTTATGAGAATAAGTGTGTTTTTGTTTACTCTTGTTGTTTGGTTTGTTTTTCCTTTTAGCATTCTTACTATTTGAATTATTAGGTATATTTTTAAGTTCAATAGAGAACACAGAATCTTTTATTACAGGGATGTTCATTTGAATATGTTTCTGAATGTCTTTTAATAGGTCCGCTTGGTCTTGAGAACAAAAAGAGATAGCATATCCACCAAGCCCTGCACGTCCTGTTCTACCTATTCGGTGAATGTATGTTTCTGGTACTTCAGGTAAATCGAAGTTAACAACATGTGATAACTCATCAACGTCAATTCCTCTTGCGGCTATATCGGTCGCTACTAATACTCTTATTTTTCTAGTCTTAAATAGTGCCAGTGCTTTTTGTCGTGCACTTTGTGACTTATTTCCGTGAATTGCTCTAGCTCCTATTCCAAACTCATCAAGCTGTTGCACAATTTTATTTGCACCATGCTTGGTTCTAGAAAATACTAAAACAGATTTCAAGTCTTTACTCTGCAGCAATTCAACAAGTAATTTGATTTTCTTCTTTTTTTCAACAAAATATATCGATTGTCTTATTTTATCAACCATCTCTTCTTCTGGTGTTACCATGACTCTTACAGGATCAGTTAACATTTCATTTGCTAAACTCATAATTGTATTTGGCAAAGTTGCTGAAAAGAACATAGTTTGTCTTTCTGTTTTAACCATTGCTACAATTTTCTTTACATCTCTTACAAATCCCATATCTAACATTCTATCAGCTTCATCTAATACCAGGTAAGATACATTAGAAAGTGTTAATTTGCCTTGTTGGATTAAATCAAGCAATCTACCTGGAGTTGCAACTAAAATATCAACTCCCCGTTTTAAGTTACTAACTTGTTTTACTTGAGAAACTCCTCCATAAATTACAGTTGTTCTTATATCAAGAAATCTACCATATTCAAGAAAATTATCATGAATTTGAATTGCAAGTTCTCTTGTTGGTGCAAGCACCAACGTTTTGATAGTTCTTTTTGACGATTGATGTTGTTTTTCTAAATGTATATTTTGTAGAATAGGAATCGCAAATGCTGCGGTTTTCCCTGTCCCTGTTTGAGCACTACCTAAAATATCTTTCCCTTGAAGTAAAATAGGAATAGATTCATATTGAATCGGTGTAGGTATAGAATACTCCTTTGTCTTTAATGCCTTTAGTATTGGTTCTATAATATTAAGTTCTTTAAATGTCATAAATTTGATTACTCCTTTATATAAGATAACATACATACAATCAAATAAATTTCATTTTGAAGATACATGTCTTTTTATTCCAATCAATCATACCACATAACTAAAATGTTTTATATGTTTTTAACTTATATAGGCACCATCAAAATTATATAATATGTTTAGTAAATAAAAAAAGTGGATTATATCCACTTTTTAATGTTCTATACTTTCTTGTAACATATCAACCACAGATTGACCTAAACGATAACCAAATGCATAAACAGTTTCTATAATTTCTGGTTTTTTTGGTGTTTCTTCTATTTTGTTTCTTAATCTTTTAATGTGTACGTTAATTGTATTATCAGCAAGTTCAGTATACTCTTCTCCCCAAACAACTAAGTATAGTTGTTTTTTAGAGAATGCTCTATTAGGATTTTCAATTAACATCTTTAAGATATCTATTTCTTTTAATGTTAAGTCTAATACTTCATCATTCTTTCTTACAGTTCTTGCTTTAAAGTCAATTTCCATACTATTGAATTCAAATATTTTTTTATTGTCTTTCATTTTATTTCTATCTTCTAAAATAATCTTAAGACTTTCAACAATCTCATGTGGATGCATAGACTTTTCAATAAAATCACTTGCACCAACATTTATTAGTTTTACTCTTGATTTAACACTTGCGTGAGCAGTGTTAATAACAATTGGTATATCAGATTTTTTCCTAATTATTTGGATAAAAGCATACCCACTCATTTTTGGTAGATTAAGATCTAAAACAATTGCTGAATAATCATGCTTGTTTATTTTTACTAATCCATCTTCTGCTGTAAATACACAATCAACCTTAAACCCACTATTTATTAAATGGTGTTCAATAGTTTTACTTACTACTTTATTATCTTCTACTAAAAGAATACGCTCCATAACTTAACACCCCAATGTCTTATAATAATATTAATCATATTATAACAAAACTAAAGATATTGTACAAGAACATATAAAAAGATGTGTTCAATACTATTTAAATTTAGTTGAATATATATTTAATTCTTCAATTAAAGATTCATATTTATTTATAAATGATTCTTTAAGAAGCATTGCTTCTTTTAAGTTGTTATCTTTAAGTAAATTAAGAATTTCTTGAGTTAACTCTAAGATATTATCCGCTTTTAAGTAGCTAAAAGAACCCTTCATATAATGAATGGTTTCATAGATAGTTTTTTTATTATTCGAATCAAATGCATTATTCATTCTATTTAAATCACTATCTTTCTCATTCATAACTATAGATAAAATTTCTTTTTGTAGACTATCGTCTTTATAAAATGATTCAAATTCATCTATATTAAAAACTTCAAAATCACTAGATTTTTTTTGACCATCATACTTTTTGAATAAGGCCAATAGTTCATCTTGTTTCAACGGCTTAGATAGGATATCTGTGATACCACATTTTGTTATTTTTTCGTCTAGGTTTAAATCACTAAAAGACGATACAGCTACTATTGGAGTATCTTTATTTATTAAGCTATTTTCGCGAATTCTTTTTGTAGATTCGCAACCGACACTCATTGGTACAAACACACACATGAAAATCATTGAATATTTTTTTTGTATAGCTTCCAATAAATCTTCTCTATCACTTGTAGAATCAGTTACATCAATATCCATTTTTTGTAATACTCTAGTCATTATACGTAGATTTAAATGATTATCTTCTACTAGTAATATACGTCTTTTAATAGTGTTCATATTTCCCATGATTATTCCTCCATTGCTGTTTTCTATCTTTTCCCAATTCTTTTAAACGGATTATGTTTAAAATACTTATCTAGTTTAATATTTAATTCCTTTAAAGATTGTGTAAACTTAGAAAAACTTGAATACACAATATTACCTTCTCTTAATTGGGTTTCAAAGACCTCGGTGTTTTTTTGAAGTTCAGTTGCACCTATAGTCGCTGCTAATCCCTTAATAGTATGAGCTTCTATAAGCATATCACCCTCATCTTCTTCTTTAAAAAGATTTTCCAGAGTTTTCTCATAACCTTTATAATCAGTTAAGAAGTTATAAAGTATTTCAATATAAAATGCTTCATCACCACTCAAGTTCTTTAAACCTTCTTCGGTATTTAAAAATTTGATATCCAATTTGCCTGATTCTTTTTTCTCTAAATCAACAGATACTATATCGATATACTTAGATAACACATTGAATAATTTTGATATTTCCAACGGTTTTGTTAGAAAATCATTCATTCCTGCATCTAAAGATTTTACTCGTTCTTCTTTTAGTGCATGTGCTGTCATTGCAATAATTGGAATATTTTGATATTTACCTTTGTTCTGACGTATATAAGAAGTCGCATCGCGTCCATTTAAATTAGGCATTTGAATATCCATTAATACTAACTTGTAATTAAAAGCATCTTCTTGTAAGTAATTGATTACTTCAAGACCATCATTCGCAATAGTCACATCAAATCCTTCTCTAACCAACAATTCAGAAACGATTTGTTGGTTAATTTTATTATCCTCAGCTAATATAATATTAGTCCCAGGTTTTACAAGATTAACTCTATCTTTTGTTACATGTCTGCTTTTCTTTTTAAATTCAGTTTTATTAAACAAACTATTTAGTGTGTTATAAAAATATGTTGGATTAATTGGTTTATCTAAAAATTCAGAAATCCCTGCAGCTAAAGCATCATTAATTACAGATTCTTTACCGAATGCTGATACCATTAATATTGCTTGTGTGTTTTTTATTAAATTTGTTTTTCTTAATTTAATTACTAATTCAATACCGTTAATTTCCGGCATTAAATAATCAAGAATTACAAGATTGGGATTAAATGTATCCTTTTTAAGAAATTCTATTGTTTCATGTGGTGACGACATAGCCACAGTATTTAACCCTAATGATTTACACATTTCTTCTAAAATTGTTAAAGAAGTTAAATTATCATCAACGATTAGTACATTTATTTTTGAAGGTTCTTCAAAAATAGCTAACTGTTCTTGTTCTTCTTCAACTGGTGTTAATGGTAAAGCAAATGAAAACGTACTTCCTACATTTTTCTCACTTTTAATGGTTAAATCTCCACCCATTAACCTTACTAATCTGTTTGTTATTGTTAATCCAAGACCAGTTCCACCATATTTTCTAGTAAATGAATTATCAGCTTGTGTAAACGGACTTAATATTTCTTCTTTCTCCGTATCTGTTAACCCAATTCCTGAATCTGTTATAGCGAATGATAATTGGAATTTACCGTTTTTAGAAGTACTTTCAATTCTTAATACAACTTGTCCTTCTTCTGTAAACTTAATTGCATTTGTAACAATATTAACTAATACTTGTCCAATTCGTAATTGATCTCCAATAAAACACTTAGGTAAGCTTGGTTCTATACTGAATATAAACTCTATATTTTTTTCTTTAGCTCTTAAAGAAACTACATTTGAAAGATTAAATAAAACATCATTTAAGTCAAACTCTATATTTTCAACACTCATTTTTTTAGCATCAATTTTAGAATAATCTAAAATATTTTCGATTATACCTATCAAGTTCACCGCTGAACTTTTTAGTTTATTATTATAGTCTCGTTGTCTCGGAGATAACGAGGTACTATCAAGTAAAGTTGATAACCCAATTATAGCTGACATAGGAGTACGAATTTCATGTGACATATTAGCTAAAAACTCTCCTTTAGCTTCGTTAGCTTTTACAGCAATCTGTTCCATTTGTTGAGATTTTTTAGTTAATTCAACCAATCTTAGACGAGTATGAATTATCCATAAGATAATTCCAATAATAGTAAATAACCCACCCCAGATAACGACATAGAAAATACGGTTCTCATACATTGATTCAATAATTGCATCTTCTTTAGAGTAATACAAATAAAATATCCCTAAAATAAACACAATCACTATGAACCCATAAAGAATAATTTCCTTAAAAGTTAGATCTTTTTGCATATATACCTCCATATAAGCATAGTTAGTTAATATACTTATTCACCTTATACTATAATTGTATCATATTTCCGGTTTTTTAATAACTCACTTCTGTTGATGCTTGAACAATAAAAATAATAATAATTTAATATCTTAAGACTAAGTAATCTAAAAATATGGTTATAATTAATATTTGTGAAAAATCTCTACTAGTTAGAGATTTTTTCTTAATTATGATTTAACGTTTGATTCTTCTTTTTCTTTTTCCCAAATAACATTTCATATGCAATAGAAATTACAATTATATCTATTAAAAAAATAAATCCCTTACCATGATGATGAGAAATTGTAGTATACTCCCTACCCAGTTAATTTGATTTACATAAACTCCAATAATGTCCTCTTCTTCAAGTGTCCATCTATCCTGTTGTTCACTAATATCTGGCTTATGTTTGAAAGCCAATTCTCCATCAATATATTACATTAAATCAAAAAAACAATCAAACACATCTGTTACAAGTTAATATTTATGTAAGAATTACATTTTCTTTCTTTTAAAACTAGGGACAACTTAGCCGTTTACTCAAGCCAAAAGCATTAATCTTATGAATCTACCAACAATTTAATAATATTTGAAATAAGTAAAAAAAACACCACTTTTAAATGACAAGTGATGTTTGATTTCCTATTTATTATATTCAGCTAGATGTTCAAATAATAAGCTTAAGTCTGTAAATAGTTTATTTGGTCCTTCGAGAGCTAGTCCTCTAATAAATAAATTATTAGGTTCTTCATATTTCCAATTTGTCCAATGACTAAATACAGGTTTCTTCTTAGCTACAAACCAACCTAATTCTGACATTGTTCCTGAATCAAAATTATCAAGACACAATACTGAAATATCAGCTTTGGTCATTGCTATGATATCTCTTCTATATAATTCATCTAAATCATAACCAATATCTTCATTTTGTTCAATTGGTGAATATACTTCATATCCTAACTCCCTAAGTTTCTTAGCTTCCTTTTTTCTTTGATCAATTTCAGACTGTATGAATAATGGTCCTGCTAAGTATATATTAATCTTTTTCATATAATCCCTCCAGTATCTATATTATAACATATAAGAGAATCGTAATTTAACAAAAGTAAAAGCATAATGAAATTTCATTATGCTCTAATCATTATACTCTTAATTTTCTATCAAATACTTGAGCACAGTCATCAGTACCCATACCAAATACTGTAGTATCTCTTAGAACTGCTTGATTATTTCTTAGTTTTTCAACTTCACTTTTTTTAACAAGATATCCAGTAACACGAATTAAATCAGTATTTTTCATATATGTGGTGATATATCTATATCCACTCGCAAATGCTCCGTCAATAATATCTACAACTGCACCTGGATGATCAACATACGTATTGTCAAATGCGAATAAATCTCCAGTTCCTGATGGGAAATATTGATGGAAAGGAGCCGAGTGTCTTAAATGATCTATTAAAGTTGGTTCTTGTCCTACCTTAACTCTATGAGCAGGAGTGTTTAATTTATCTTCTTCATCAATTGATGCTCCTACTTGAGCATGAAGTAAATAACGATCATTAGTTCTTGATGCATATACACCTTTATGATTATCAACTATATCTTTTAAAACATTCATAATGATATGACCAATTTCGTCACCTCTAACTGACTGTCCAAAAGTTTCTTCAATTCCTTCTTCTTTTAACATAATATTAACTGCATCAGCAAGCCCAACTATCGCAAACATTGCTGTAAAATTATCTTTATCTATAAAGCCTTCTCTTTGAAGAAAACTAGATTCAAAAAAATTAGATTCTTCAACTATAAATGTAATTCTTTTATCCATCATTCTTAAAGTGCTTTTAGCAACTTTAGGAAGTAATACATTTATAAAATCATGATAATTTTTAGCGCCTCTTGCGATTGTACCTAATCTTAATCTACTTAAAGTATAAGCACCACCCGCAAATGGTAAAGCATTATAGCAACTACATAATGCATGATCTCCAACATCTTCAACATATGATACATCATTAGAGAATGATGGTTTAGAAACTAACAAACATGATTTAGCTGCTAATTCAGCAAATGATCTTGATGTTTTATTTTTATCATATCTAATTGTCATATTTGGTGTTGGGTTTCCAAGTTCCATAACCGCTTTTAAAATTAATACTCCTGCTTTTGTTTCATAAGGACCAATGTCCGCATGACAGAATGAATCTGTGATTGTTTTATCTATATGATTTAAAAAGCGTTTAATCTTTTTATAATCTTCTTCTTCATTATCAGTAATAAACGGTTCCATTAATCTATCAAGATGTCCTATGAATACAGGGAATGATGTAATTGAAGGTACATGAGTATAGAGGATTAATAATCCGTCAAGTAAATCATCTAAATCAGTAGGTGCGTCTAACTCTAAAAACTCTGCCCCATTTTTCACAAAGACTTCATAGTTAGGAACTATGTATCTAGGTCGATATAAAGCATAACCTTCATTCAAGTCACAAACCATTTGATTTTCTAAAAATGATAATTCTTCTTCGGTATATCCAAGAAGATCTACTGGAGAGAAAATTCTTTCACCAACATTACCTAAAGCAATAAGTTTTTGTTGAGAAGTTAATTCTTTACTTTTCACAATTGTTAATATATCATTCACACTACTAATCATAATTACACCTCTTTCAAATTCTATATATCTATTATCTTATATATATAAATGAAATAAAAGGTCAAATGACCAAAAATTAGTGTTATAATAAATTAAATAGGAGGTGCATTCATGCTTGAGATAATAAATACAGCACCATCACACATTAAAGAACATATAATTAAAGAGGAATTCAAAAAAGATGACTTGATTTTAGTCCAAGGAGATATTAATGAATATCTGTATTTCATTCAAAATGGAATAATTGAAATCACAACTTTATCAAAACAAGGATTAGATCTATCAATTACTACTTTCACAACTGACGAATCCATTGGAGTTTTAGAAATCTTCAATCCTGAAATACATACACAAAATGCAGTTGTAATTGAAGACTGTACTATTCTTAAACTACATAAAAAATATGTTTTAAGGTGGATGAAAGAAGACTTCAACTTTACACTGTATGTTATCAAATTACTCGAAGTATGTTTTTATGATACTTCTATCTTTGCAAGAAACCTCTTATCCTTAAAGATAGAAGAAAGAATAATTGTTTCCTTAGATAAACACTCAACTAATAAAACTCTGTATTCTTTAACTAAAAATAAATTAGCAACAGAGACAGGTACAAAAACAAGAAGTTTAAATCGTGTACTAAAAGACTTAGCAAATATCGGTCTATTGAAATATCAGAATAAGAGGTTTATAATACTAGATAAAAAGCTATTATCAAAAAAAGCTATGGCATTATTATAAAGAAGTGATGATTTAATATGGATATACTAAAAGAAGGAGGAAATCTATATGAAAGACCTAAAATGGATACGTGATGGGTATTTTGCACATAGAGGGTTACATAATAAAACGATACCCGAAAATTCATTATCAGCATTCAAACACGCTGTTAAAAATGGATACAACATAGAACTTGATATAAGAATTACGAAAGACAACAAGATTGTTGTAATTCATGATAGTAATTTAAAAAGACTAACAGGATGTAGCATAGTAGTAGAAGAAACAACATATTCTACAATACTAGAACACACTTTGTTAAATTCAAATGAATCTATTCCATTATTATCTGATGTATTATCTATACTTCCAGAAACTACTGAATTTCTAATTGAATTAAAATCATCAAAAAGAAATAAAGATTTAGTAAAAGCTTTCTTAGAACTGATCCCAAATTATTCTAACAAATATGCAGTTCATTCATTTGATCCTAGAATACTACATCTATTCAAAAAATTAGATTCATCTATTATAAGAGGACAAATTGCTAAAGTGTATAAAGGTTTCGGCGGAGGTTTGATTACTAAATTAAGATTAAACTTTTGGACAAAGCCAGATTTTATCAACTATAATTTTGATGATTTACCAAGAAGACAATTAGATAAGTTGAAAGAAAGTGGTATGATGATTTTATCGTATACTGCACGAAGTGAAAAACAACTAGCCTTTGTTAAGAAACATTATGACAATGCTGTGTTCGAACAATTTTATCCAAATAAAGAAACATATTAATTTGAAATAAACCCAATAGAGTAGGCACTAATAAAAAAGTGTCTACTCTATTGGGTTTATTTTGGTTTAATTAAAATATTATTCTTGCTAATATAATTCATTTATCCCTCTTCAAGCAAAACAAAGTTATGATAATCAGGGAGTATTCACTCTATAAATACTAGATTGCTAAATCCCATTTCCTTAATTTTTAAGCTTATTTCTCTAAAGTCTTTTAGGGATGGCATTGCACCTTTAAGAAGCTTTAGCCGTTCTTTTGGTAAACCTCTAACATGCATTCTAATTACCTTAAAAATCACATCAGGATATGATTTTAGTATGTCATATATCTCTTCTACCACATTATCTATATTGTAGAAAGATTTTAAATACACTAATCTTACTTCTTCTACTTTATTGAGTTCTAATAGTAGCTTCAAACTTTCTAGATGTTCATTCCCAATTCCGAATCTTTTACTGAAGTTTTTAGAAAGATTATTAACTTCTAATAAGTCTTCAGAAAAACATAATTTGTCTAATGATTTTCCAATACCTTTAATATCATATAAAAACTTATCAGTTTCTAATATTAATGGTAACAATTTATTATAATCAAAGAAACCATTTGTATCTATGTAACAAGTTAATCCTAACTTTTTAACTTCTATAAATAGTTCTTTAAGAAACTTAGGATATAAAGTGGCTTCTCCCCCAGATACTGTTATACCTCTTATATATGGTATTTGAAATTTTATAACTTCTATTAATTCTTTAACGGTATATTGCATGGTGTCTTTACTAGTCATAGGTATTGTTTCCGAATTATGACAATATAAACAATTAGCATTGCAACCTTGAACAAAAATACTAGTACGATTTCCATATCCTTCTACATTAGAAAAAGGAATTATTCTGTGAACTGGTAGTTTCATGTTTCCACCTCATTTACCTATATAGATATATTATACAATATCAGTTACAAAATTATAGGTCAAATGGCCAATAATGTCCAATAATATATATATGGTAGATATTATTGGATAACAGTTTAAATCATCATAGATATTTATTTTGAGTTATTAAAAGATTCTATGTCGACAATATCAATCATTTGGATATGATAATTAAAAACATTTGTACACTCAGGGAAATCAGGATATGAGTATCTATTAATAAATGCTTTTGTTAAATACATTGTGATAAGACATACTAAGTAATCATCTGAATCAAATTTATGTAGATCATCATAAATGTCATGTTCACTTTTGTTACCCAATGATACAGTAAATATGAATTTATCAAGTTCTTCAAAATGAACTGTATATTCATCAAGTAATTCATATTTAATGTACTCAAAGGTCCAATCCCTTTTCGCCTTCCAGCCTCCGCTTTGATTCTGAACACTATCTCCCTCTTCAATAGTACAATTAATTGTAACTATTCTAACTTCATTTTCTGAATAACCATATTCTCTTGAGTTAATTTTCATAAATAACATCTCCCTTATGATCTGTCATTTTCTTGTTTTAAATAAAGAGTTTACTTGCGAATCATCTTTCTTGAAATCATTTCTGCTGCTTTAATAATTGGATACGCTGCGGGAGATGCTGTCAACATTGGTTGAGTTCCAATTTGAGAGCACATTAAATCAGTAATTGTCATTTTGTTTTGGATAATAAATCCTAATACATTTGTCAATTCGCCAGCACTAACTCCACCTACTACTTCTCCACCTAGGATTAAACCACAATTTTTATTAGCAATTAACATTACTTTTTGATAATGTGGATTGTTTAATTTTCCTGGATGTCTATCCATTCCTTGGAAAGTTGCAGTTATTACATTAAATCCTTGTTTAACTGCTTCATTTTCAGTAAGGCCCGCAACACCAAATGTTGTATCACCAATGTTAGTTGAATAAATTCCGATTGTTCCACTGAATGTTTTTATAGTAGATAAGTCAAATAAATTCATTCCAGCAACTCTTGCTTCAGCGCAAGCTGTCGAAGCTAACATAACAGAAATTATTTTACCTGTAATAAAATGACGTTTTTGTGCACAGTCACCACAAGCAAATATATCTTCTTGATGAGTTCTCATATAAGTATCTACTTTAATTGAACCTTGATTGTTATAACTAATTCCTGATTTTTTAGCTAAATCAATGTTTGGTGTATAACCAATTGACAATACAACTGCATCAACTTCTATTGAAGTACCATCACTCAATACAACTTTTTCTACTTTGTTTTTACCTTCAAGAGATTCTACTTTAACACCACAAGTAATTTTTACTCCTCTTTTAGTTAGTTCTTCTTCTGCGATTATACAAGAATCTATATCAAATGTATTACCCAATATATGGTCCTGCAGTTCTATTAGAGTTACTTCCTTATTTATTTTATTTAATTCATCAGAGAATTCTACTCCAATAAACCCTGCACCAATTACAGCAATCCTTTTTAAATCCTTAATTTTATCAAAGAAAACGTCTAAATAATTTTTATCTTTAGGTACGGTAAACACATTCTCTAGGTTTACACCTTTAAGACTTTTAGGAACAAAAGGTTTTGAACCAGTAGCAATAATTAATTTTTCATAAGAAATAACACTACCATCATTAGTTTCAACTGTATGATCCGTTGGATTAATAATTTCTACAGTACCAACTTTAATTTTTATACCTAGATTAATTAATCCTCCATCAGGTAAAATATTACTTTCAGAAGATCCTAGGGTACCAAAAATATATGGAATTCCACAAGGTATCATTACTTTCTCTTCTTTTCTAATAACAATTACATCTTTTTCTGGGTGAAATGACTTAGCAGTCATTGCGGCAACTAACCCAGCAGCACTCCCTCCAATTACAACAACATCAACATGATTTTTTTTCATCTTTTTTTATTTCCTTTCATCTTCATTTTTCAAGTTCATTATAGTACTCTATAAAACTAATTCAAGTCATTTATTAATGTTTACATTTAGCATTTCACAATATTAAATAAATTGATACTACATGCATAGTATTGTAGAATTATTACGCACGTATTGACAAAATACATAAAGAGGTATATTTTAGAATTAGAGGTGATATTTATGTATCGACTTAGAAAACTGCCATATAAAAAAGAGTTTAATTCTATTCAAATATACAAATATCTTAGTGACGCGAATTATTGCCTAGGAGAATTAAAAGGATTACTAGATTCTATCCCTTATTTAGCGATAAATTTGAAATTAATAAATCTTAACGAAGCAAAAAATTCTTCTGATATAGAGGATATAAATACTAGTTTCAAGTCGATTTTATTAAACAGTATGGCTACAATGAAAACAAGTTCAAATTCAATAAATGTTGTTAATCAACTAAGAGCTACAAATATCATCTATAGAGACTTAATAACTAAAAATAAAATTACAATGAATGATATTAATCGTATACAAAAGCTTGTAGTTCCTGATCAAGTTGGATTAAGAACGATTAGAGGACATAAAATTTATAATAAAATAACTAACAAGGTCCTATATATACCTCCTCAAAATGAACATGCAATAATCGACTACTACCAAAATCTTATTGACTACGCTAACAACAAAGAGTCAAAGTATGATCCTTTAATTAAAATGGCAATTATTCATTATCAGTTTGAGTGTATTCATCCATACAAAAATGGAAACGGAAGAATCGGAAGAATTTTAAACATTATGTCTTTAGTTCACTCTGGAAGATTGAACTATCCCATATTGAATTTAAGTAAATTCTTTAGTGATACTAAAGAAGAATACTTTTATCTATTAGAGAAATGTCATAATGATATTAATTATTTAGAAGAATTTATTATTTATGTGCTGAAAGGCATATATGAAACTTCCACATATACAATAAACTTTATTCACCAGATAAATAGAGTTATAGATACCACAAAAAAAGAGTTTAAAAGAAAACAACCAGTATTGTATTCTGACAAATTAATTGAGCATTTGTTTAAATACCCATATACTAAAAATGAGCTCCTAAGAAATGATTTAAATATATCAAGAAGCACAGCCACAAAATATTTAAAAGCATTAGTCGATTTAGAGTTTTTAGATTCTGAAAAATATGGTAAAGAATTAATATATAGAAACAAACAGTTAGTTAATTTATTCCAAATGAATTTGTAACTCATTACCCATTTTTTCTGAAACATACTTGACTCTCCCCTAAAGGGAGGCTGTAGACTTAAAATATAACTAGTAAGTATATAGCTAAGGAGGTATTAAATGTATAAAATTGGACAGTTTTCAATAATCACAGGATTAACTGTAAAAGCACTGAGATATTATCACAAGGAATCATTGTTGATTCCTTGTGATATTGACGAGAAGACTAGTTATCGCTTGTATGATACATCTCAAATTGTACAAGCAAGAAAAATCAAAATATTAAGAGACTGTGGATTTTCTTTAAAGGAAATTAAGGATATATTTAATCACAGTTCAGATTTAGATGATTTACCATTTTATATAGAAGAAAAATTAAATTCATTGATTAAAGAAACTAAAAAGGTAAGTCTTATTAAAAAAAATCTTTTAAATGAGACTAAAGAAATAAGAGGGGGTATTATGAGCAAGTATGAAGTTAACGAAAAAACTACCGAAGAACAATTAGTTATAAGTACTAAATATATTGGGAAATATGAAGATTGTGGAATATACATAGGTAAACTTTACAAGCATGCAAAACAACATTCTTGTAAAGTACCAATTAACTTATACTGGGATGCTGAACATAAGACTGATGCGAGTATAGAAGTATGTGTACCTGTCAAAAAAGAAATCAATGTTAAAGAAGATATAAAAATCCAAAAGCTGCCTAAATCATTTGGAATTGCAACAATTCATATCGGACCATACGGTGAAATTGGTAATGCCTATCAAGCACTACATGACTATGCAAATTCAAAAGGTTTTGAATTAGTTTTACCATCACGTGAAACCTATCTAAAAGGTCCAGGAATGTTCTTTATGGGTAACCCGAACAAATATATAACTGAACTTTTTATACCTGTGAAAGTTAAATAAAAACAAAAAAGCCGTAGAAAGTTAAACTTTCTACGGCTTTTTTATATATTTAAATGTGCTTTACAATGTTTATTAGTTAAGCTATTTTAGCGACAATCGCAAACATATTTGGTCCAGTATGAATACCTAAAACAGGTGTTAACTGAACTAAGTCTACTGTCTTAGTATTGAAAGCTTGTTCCATTTTTAATTTTAGATTTTTTGCCTTTTCAATATTATTATTTCCGTAATGTATAGTAACGTCAATTAGTTTGTCACCAAATTTTTTAGTAACTTCTTTACGCATTGAAATAAGTGTTCTGTTTATTCCAAAGCCTTTAGAAAGAGTTTCATATATACCTTCGTCACTTACAAAGATAACTGGTTTAACGTTTAGTAAATCTCCAATAGTACCTTCTACTTTACCAATTCGTCCACCTTGTCTTAAGTACTTCAAGGTTTCTACTGTAAATAAAGCCATAGAATCTTCATATCTTAATTGATTTAAATCAGCAATAACTCTCGCAACACTTTTGTCTTCATTGATACTTGATAATGCTTTCTTAACCATATACCCAAGTGCCATAGATAAAGTTTTAGAATCATACATATGGATTGTTACATCTTCATGTTCACTTGCCGCTGTATTGAATCCATTATAAGTACCACTTAATCCACTTGATATAGTGATAACAATAATATCTGTATATCCCTCTTTTTTGAGTTCTTCTACTGCTTCTTCAAAGTCTTCCATTGAAGGCAGACTTGATGTTACTTTAGTTTCTTCAAGTTTATCATAAACTGTTTTATAATCGACTTCTACAAGATCTCTGTGAAATTCGCCATCAAACGAAATCATTAATGGTGCCATTTTTAAATTCTTTTGTTCTTTTATATATTCAAGACTAAGGTTGCAACTTGAATCTGTAATAACTGCAATTTTCATATAATCACTCCTCGTATATAATGTACAATATATTACTCTGTGTGTCAAAGTAATTCGCATTATTTTTTTTACAATATACACATTATTTATCAAAGAAATTGAACAACGGCTTTTAACTAATACAATAACCATAGTGAACACTCCCCCACTTAATTAAAATTTGAAGTGGGAGCTTCTTGGATAATGCGAGCTAATGCTCGCAAGTTAATCAAGCTAACGAGGTTGTTCGGTCCTCTTTATTAAAGAATATTTTAATCCCTTCAACACAAATATTTATTGCGGCATTAATATCTCTATCAATGACATTACCACATTCGCAAGTATATACTCTCATGGATAAAGGCAATGTCTTTTTCTTTGATCCGCATACACTACATATTTTACTTGATGCATAATACTTATTTACTTTATGAAAAAGTTTACCTGCGTCATGACATTTGTAAGAAAGATATGATGCAAATTGGTGGTAACCAATGTCTATCACTTTTTTACTAAAATACTTGTTTTGTGACATTGCTTTTAAATCAAGAGTTTCAATTGTAATAATATCATGATTTTTCACTAGATACCTTGACTGTTTATGATGGAAATCATTTCTTTGGTTTCTAACTTTCTCGTGATGTTTCGCTATTTGTTGTCTAAGATTATTATAACTATTACTATTCTTTACTTTTTTTGATAATTTTTTTTGTAACTTCTTTAGTTTTTTCTCTGATTTATGTAAGTACATTGGGTAATTGGCTTTCTTACCCATCGAATCTACATAAAAACTATTTAATGAAAAATCTAACCCAATAGATCTTGTGAAGTTTTCGTTTAAGATAGGAATTTCTTGTTCATACTCTATTCTTAAAGATATAAAATATTTTCCTGTTGCTGTAATTGAAATGGTTGCTGCTTTTATGACAGAGTCACAAGGTAACGCTCTTCTTTTTTTCTTTAATTTTATATATCCTATTTTAGGTATTTTTATATGCTCACCTTCAATACGAATATTGTTGTTAGTTGTATGTGTAGTGTAACTATTTCGTTGGTTTTTCTTGCTTTTATAAATAGGTAGATTATGGGTCTTTTTAAAGAAGTTGTTAAATGAACTTTTAAGTTCTTGTTGAGTTGTATTTAGTGCTTGTGAATCAACTTCACTTAAGAAAGGAAAATATATTTTCCAATCTCTTTGTAATTTATACTTATGTGATTTGTATAATTCAGGATAATCTTTAAATATGTTGTATATTTCAAGACGTTCCATCAAAGAATAATTCCATATCAATCTAACACAACCAAATGTCTGATTGATTTTATTTGTTTGTTCTTCTGTTGGATAGATTTTTACTTTATATCCTCTTGTCACTATTTCTTTCATACAAATCACCTCCAGTCTATTTCTTTTCTCCTTGTGTTTCAATATATTCTCTAATCTTTTCTACTGTAACTCCACCTGATGTCAATAAACAATAACTCTTAGTCCAAAATATTGATTTCCATAATTGTTTTCTTACGTATGGAAACTCTTTTTTTATCATTCTTGAAGTGGAACTCTTATATGCATTTATAAATTTTGATATCTCACTATTTGGATGTGCCCGAAATAACACATGGATATGGTCCAAGTCATGATTGAATGTTTCAAGCGTAATGTTATACTTTTTACTAATTTGGATAAACTTCTTTTCAGCGTATTCACTAATGTCATCATTCAATACTTTACGTCGATATTTAACTGACATTATAAGATGATAATACAGTTTGAACACTGAATGATTATTATTGTCATATTCCATTATACAAAGCCCTTTCATTTAATATTACTTATATCTATATTATATCATATTTTAACGAATTACTCAACTTATTTATATTGATAAATATATAGAAAAAGTGAACCAAAATATCTGGTTCACTTTTTCTATCGGTTCAATTCATCCCCCTCTTAACACAATCTCATTATGTTTGAAGTAGGAGCATTCTTGAACAATGTGGTAAAAACTACTTCTGTATTATCGAAAAATAGTAAAAATATTTAAACTGTATTTATAAAGAATAAATAGAAATAAAAAGAACCGATACCTTTAGTAGAGGTCGGTTCTTTTTACGAAACATATAATAAGCCTATGTTTAAAATAGGGTGGAAAGCAATTTTTTTATTTATAATTTACAACTCTAAAATGTAAAGTTTTGATACCGTTAAGAGCTAAGTAAATGATAAATCATACTAAAACAACCTTCACAAATACAATTGCAGAACGTACTTGGTCTCGGAGGTAAACAAAAAATCAAAAAATATAACGAATTATACCGTTACCTTAAAGATACTTTATAGGTAACTGGCTATCTTCTAGAGACCCTATAGTTTTCCGTCATTGAATCGCTTCAATTTTGGCTTTGTCTGATATTATATCCTTAGGTAATATGAATAATTATTAAAGGTTTTGATTTGTAAATAAATTATACATAAATCGAATTGGTTTTGCAATACTCATTTTTGTCAATAGCATGTTATTTTTGACGTTTTTTTATGTTAATAAGTGACTAAATATTATATTAAACGATTTGTGATCTCTTTAAACAACTAGTTGTTAAGCCATATTTTTGTTTTTTTGATTTCATTCATAAAATCCGCAAACAAAAAAGACAAGATAAATATGAGATATTTAACCTTGCCTTCAATTAAGAAAAATTTAAGATTTACTCTTCTAATCTTGCGATTAATTCTACCTTATTTAATTGAGATATACCGGTAATGTTTCTTTTCTTTGCAATCGCTTTTAATTCAACTAAAGTTTTACTACTATAGTCAGTTTTTTCAACTTCTATTTTTTCGTCTTCATCTTCTGTTTCTTCTTCTATTTCATCATTGTTTGTTTCTATCTTTTTAGGTTCTTCTTTTGCTTTTAATTCTTTCTTCTCTTTAGGTTTTTTATTCTTTTTATTTCCCATTACTACTTTAACACCAAAGTATAAGAAAATTGCCCCTACAATCAGTATTACAGCACAAACTAATATGATTAAAAAATTAACTAAATTATAACTAGTAAAAATTAAGAAAGAACCAAAAGTTACATAAAGTATATTTATAATGTATTGATCAAAGTTCGCTTTGCGTGCAGCCACGAAATTTACAATCAAATATGATAACCCTCTAGTGTAAATAACAAGTCCAAGGAACAACTCAACATTACCTATATAAAACATCAGTAATCCTGCAAATACTAAATCTAGAATGAACTCTATAATTAGTATTAATGTAGCATTTTTGCTAGATATTTTCTTAAATGTATATGCGAATCTTTTAACTGATAATAAAATTATTACAGCACCAACTATATATGGTAGATAATCTTCTATGTAATCCAAGAAGTACCCCACCAATACCAGTATAATAAGTAGTGACCCAAAAACTATGTTTAATATTTCGTTCTTAAAAACCATTTTATCCATAATTATCTCCTTATTTTTATGCACTTATAATACCATATTTACAGTCCTATATCAATAAAAAAGAAGATGTGTGAAATCACATCTTCTTTTATCTAATAATCTATTTCTGATGCTTTAACTGAAGCTGGATCATGTGAATGACATGGTGTTACTCCAAATACCATATTGCATTTTGGACACTTATCTTCAAAAAATTCCATATCGAATTTTGTTCCACATTCACAAGTTACCGGTAGAGCCATTGGTAATGCTCCTTCACTGAAACCCTTCATTCTAACTTTATCTACTGTTTCTTTTCCATCTTGAAAAGATGCACTACAACCTGAGTGATCTGCCATATTATAAATCCTCCTTAAATGTAAGTTTTTTACCATATCTTAATCTATTTCTCATTTTCATCATTGTATCATCTAGAGATTCGAGTTCTGTTAAGATATTTCTTTCTTCATCTGTGGTATCAATAACTTTTTCTATACCACCATTATTAATCACTATCCTTTTGTCTCCCATTAAAGCGAGAATTGGATCATGAGTACTCATTAAAACTATCTTCTCTTCTGTAACTAGCAGTTCTAGCGCTTTTTTTCTGTCTATACCAGCGTTTTCTATTTCATCTATAAGAATTATAGGTGATTTAGAAAGAATCGCTGTGTCGGCTATCATTAACGCTCGTGACTGTCCACCAGATAACTGAGTTATTGGTGTGTTTTTACTAAATCCTTCACCAGCAAGTTCGTTAGCTTTAGCAAATATTTTATTAACCATATCGTCTTTATCTTCTACCATGCGGCTTGTCGCATGTAAATCTAAAAACTCTTCTACAGTTAAATCCATTACAAAATTCATATTTTGTGATAACTGAGCAACTAATTTATTAGAAGCACTAAATCTTTCATGAGGTTCTAGTACTCTTCCGTTTATTAATACTTTTCTTTTTGTAGGTGTATCTAGGTTAGCAGCCCATTCAATATCTGCGAGTAATCTTGATTTACCTGATCCTGTTGGTCCAACTATTGATATGATTTCACCTTTGCTGATTTCAATCATATCAAAGGTTTCTGCAGTTCCATCTTTATAAGTTCCTGGGAAAATAGTTACTTTGTTTTCAACTACATTCTCACTAACAAAATAAGAACTCATTAAATCAATATATTCTAAAATATTATTAATAAACAATTCTATATTAATAGCTTTGTCTTCTATTATTTCTTCATCAATTACTTCAAACAACTTATTTATCGAATAATTTTCATGTCCTTCAAATGGTATTAGGTGATCTATAAAGAAATCCTTAGTATACGGGTGTTTTAAGAATAAGTCTCCAATGGTAATATTTAGTAATGTATTTTTATCCATTTTTACCACTCAAATCAATCTTTCTTACGTTACCCATTTGATGATCTTTACCAATTCTTGTTTCACCTAAACAATAACTACACAATGCCGCTGGCATTGGGTATCTAAGTTTTTCACCTTCTAAGGTTGTTACATTCTTTGTTTCATCATATATTAAAGTACTAAGTTCAAAAGCACCTTGTCCATTCAATCCATTAACGTGCATAATTATCGCTTTAGGATTTACAGATTGAACTTTCATTGTATAAACTTCTCTTTCAGCTTGACTTACTATATCACCTTTTGTGATTACTACAATATCAGCACTTTTTAACATTGGACCAATTTTTTTAGGTGTATTAATCCCGCTTAAATTGTCAATTACACAAACTGCTTTTATGTTTTTTATGTAAGGACTACATCTATTACAAAGTCCTGCACTTTCAGTTATAAGTAAATCAACTTTTTGTTCAATACCCCATTGAACTACTTCTTCAATATTTGAGACAAAGTAATGATCAGGACATAAAGATCCTGATAACCCTTTTCTTACAGGGATACCAAGTTTTTCAAAATATATATCATCATCTGTGAATAAACAATCAAATTTTACTACTCCTACTTTTACTCCTCTAGATAAGAAATTACTGATAGTTTTCATAAGTATTGCTGTTTTACCTGATGAAGGTGGACCTGATACTGTGATTAAATCCATATTATTCTATCCCTTCATTAAATACTTTCATACAGTGAGCTAGAATAGCACCTATATCGTTGTTATTAATATAGTCCCATCCTATCCATTTAAATGTTTTATCAGCTAAATTATTATCAACATCTTTATTAACTGTAGGGAATAATCCTTTATGAGATAATATCTCCCCAGTTTCTTTTGACATAAACATAGAAGCGACTTCTAATAATTCTTCTTTTTTACTTCTTTTAGTTAGCATAAATATCGGTGATATTATTGCTCCATCTTCAGGCCACATTACTTGCATAACACTTCCAGGTAATGCCATTCTTGAAAAGAAATATGGCATTATACTAATTGCAGGTTTAACTCTTGCTCTTTTTTCACTTTTCACCATTTCAGCTGGATGCATAGATTTGATTAGACTTTTTCCTAAAGTTCTAATTGCACTGTCTCCAAATTCTTTATAAAGGTGAATAAGTATCGCATTAAACAAGTCAAAATCACTTACAGGTAAACTAATTGAGTTTTCATATATTGGATCTAGTAAATCAGCCCATGTTTTAGGTATAGGTCTATCTCCTAAAATTGAAGTGTTTACTAAAAATACTGCGGGTACAACTCCCATCATAGAATAGTCACCCTCTGGATCTTGAAGAGTTATATAATCATTGTTAAAATCTTTATTGAAAGGAACGTCAGTAAAAAAATCTTCAAAGACTTTATCATCTTTGAATTTTTTCATTAAATGATCTTCAAAAAATAAATCAAATCCAGCGCTTATATAAATATCAGCTAAATCATCTTCAGTTTTTGCCACTTCAACTTCCTCTTTAAGCCAGTCTAATCCTTCGCTTGCAGCTTTAAGATTATGATTAATTTTATCCAAATTCGATAAAGTAGCAAATCTTTCAAGTAGAGGTATTCTAACAGGACAAGGTAATAAACCAATAATATTAATAGCATCTTCTGTATGAGCTGATTCTACTAATGTTATATCAATAGTATCATCTTTGATTGTTTCGTTTAACATATCGATAAATGTTTCAACATTTATCT
>JAFLJX010000239.1 GCA_022712785.1 Mycoplasmatota bacterium
GGATATTTATAATCACAAGTATTATGGGAAAACCGTAGATGAGATAAGAGCTTTATCCAATGTTCCTGTAACTCTTGGAATCCAAAGAACTGTACATAATATTTTACATGTTACTTGGCTGAAAAGAATGGAGTCATCTGCAGCAGCTCTAATGTACAGTTTAAAAAACTATTTGAACAGAATTGATTTGTTTGAAAAATATCTAAATCTAGGATATATTGTTAATCTTGTTGATGCAAGTCTTCTAGAGACTGATTATAACGATGGGGCAGATATTGACAAAGCGTTTAATGATTATGAAAACTATTTTAAGGAAAAAGAAGAATTAATAGATTCTGGGAAAGATCCTAATGAATTACTTAAATATGGTATTGAGAAGAAAAAAGCTGATCCAAAAGTATTTAATATAAAGCAAATGAAGTTAGATATTGCAAGAGATAGAAAAATCATTGAATTATTGGAAATCATACTTTTAGAAGTTATAAAACCTAAGTATGATACAAAGATGCAAAGTCTTTATGAACATATGACAAAACTTTTATCTATGAAAAAATACGGAGAGAAAATATTAGTTTTTTCCTTTTTTGCTGATACTATTAATTACTTAAAAGATAATTTAGGTGATTTATTTAATGATACTGAAATCGATTTTCGTAACTTATCTGAATTTATCTCTGGACAGAGTGGCAATTTTGAGCGTATAGTTAGAAGATTTTCACCAAAATCAAAAAAATATATGCTTAAACCTGACGAGACTAAGATTGATTTTCTATTTTCAACAGATGTGTTATCTGAAGGTCAAAATTTACAAGATGCAGGGATTTTGATTAATTATGATCTGCATTGGAATCCTGTAAGAATGATTCAAAGAAATGGTCGTATTAATAGATTAGGTTCTGAATATAGTGATGTTATGATTTCAAACATGAAACCAATGGCTGGACTTGAAATGTATTTAAAACTAGTAAATAGATTGGAAAATAAAATTAAGACAATTAAGAATACAATTGGATTAGACCAAGGAGTTTTAGATTCAACAGATATTAATCCTATTGAGTTTATTGAAAAATATTATACAGAAGGAAAATTACCAGAAGAAGATGATGGTTTCTTGGCACATACAGATGAACATATTATTGAATTGAGAAAGTTTCTGGGTAAACAAAAGGATAATCCACAGGAAATACAAAGGATCAAAGATATTTCAAAAGGCAAATGGAATTACTTACCTAAGCATATTACTCATAGTAATTCTGTCTTATCTCTTATTAATACATATGGTACTACATCAGACACTAATAAAGATATTAGCGATTTGTTTTTTGTTGATGTTAATAAAAAAAGTGATGAATATATTGCGACATTTATCGATTATAATAAAGCATTAAACCTAATTAGAACTTCTCCAAGTGATAATGAGAAAATAATAGACACTATACATTATGATAGATTGAAAGTCATTTCAAGATCAACTGCAGAAGCTAAAAGACAGGCAAGAAATCCTGATTCACAATATAAGATTACTCCACAATACGAAAGAGCTATATTAATCATAAGTAGTTACTTTGACAAAAGAGTTGATTTTAGAGGTATTATTGAACGAGGTGTAGTTACAACGGTTTTACAGAGAGAACTTGAGATAATACTAAGAAAAATTAATAGTGAAACCAGACAGAAAGGCAGTGTGTATTCTTCAACTATTGCTGCCTTTGAAAAAGTTTTTAAACAAATTCAAATGAATGTTTCAGAAGATAAAATCATAGATGAGTCTGAAGGAGTGCTATTTTATGCAGGATAATTATCAAAATGAGTTTAAAAAGTTAGATAAATGTATAAAAGATTTATGGAACGAAAAAAGCAAAAGAAAATCTATTGATTTAGGAATTCAAACAGCAAATGAAGTAATGCAGATTTTAGGTATCCCAGATGGTGAATTATCTATTGGTGATAAGGCTTTGGATAAAGCATTTTCAAATGCTAAATTTAAAAATCAAAAAATGGAAGGTTGGTTTGAAAAACATCCTTATTTTGGCGGAGGAAGACTTGCGTTAAATCATTATGAAGGTAATAATTATCCTATTGAAAGTAAATTTTATCAGTTAAATAGATCGATGACGAAAGCAAGAGTATCGGCAATTACTCAATTATCTTCTAACTGGGAGGATAATGATTTAACAATGATTCCCGATTATAATATTGGAATCGACTTCTTCTTAGATTCTAATGCTAATAAACTTTTACTTGTAATATCTAAAAGAGGTAATTTAAGAGTTCTTGAATTAACAGAAAAACTATCTAACACACAAGTTGAAATATTTAGAAAAGTAAACGGTTGTTTTTTGTATGATGGTATTGATCCTGAAAGTGGAAATCAAATACAGTATGAACCACAAAAAACTATTCATAAAACTTTATGGAATGCATTTGAACTATCAGAGGTAAATAAGCAATTCTATTTGGGTATATCAGAACATTTCGAGTTGTTATGTCAACATTTATCGAAAAATTCACCTAAAGGACTTGCAGAAAATGAGATAAATGAATTAGCTAAAGGATTTTCAAGTAGATTATTAGGAAGATTGTTATTTTTATGGTTCCTAAGAAAAAAAGGTGGAATAATAAGTGATAAAACAAAATATTTTGATGTTGGAGAATTATCTTCTACAGATTATTATGCTTCTAAGCTGAAAAACTTGTTTTTCAACACACTTAATACACCAATTATAAATAGAGTTAATAATGATTTTAAAACACCTTACTTAAACGGTGGCTTATTCGAACCACATGAGAATGATTGGAAAGAATATGAAATTTCCTTCCCAACAGGGTGGTTTGATTCATTATATGGACATTTAAATTCCTTTAATTTTACCACAGATGAATCAACTCCAGAATACGAGCAAATTGCTATAGATCCCGAAATGCTTGGAAGA
>JAFLJX010000093.1 GCA_022712785.1 Mycoplasmatota bacterium
AATGGTAGATAGATTAGCTAAAGAAATTATTGACGCTAGCCAAGGAAACGGAGCTTCTGTTAAGAAAAAAGAAGATGTTCATAGAATGGCTGAAGCTAATAAAGCATTCGCTCATTATCGTTGGTAGAAAGGAGATATCAAAATGGCACGTGAATACTCACTAGATATGACTCGTAATATTGGTATTATGGCGCATATCGATGCAGGTAAGACTACTGCGACTGAGCGTGTTTTGTATCACACAGGTAAAATTCATAAAATCGGTGAAACGCACGATGGTGCTTCTCAGATGGACTGGATGGCACAAGAGCAAGAACGTGGGATTACAATAACATCAGCAGCTACTACAGCGCATTGGAAAGACCATAGAATAAACATTATTGATACTCCAGGACACGTAGACTTTACAGTAGAAGTATCAAGATCACTACGCGTTTTAGACGGTAGTGTTGCATTATTAGATGCACAAGCAGGAGTTGAACCTCAAACTGAAACAGTTTGGAGACAGGCTACTGAATATAAAGTACCTAGAATTGTATTCGTAAATAAAATGGATAAAATGGGTGCAGATTTCGCTTTCAGCATACAGTCAATGAAAGATAGATTAGGAGCACATGTTGCTGCTGTTCAATGGCCAATTGGTGCTGAAGATGATTTTGACGGGATTATAGATTTAGTGGAAATGAAGGCTTACCATTTCGATGGTGGACCATTAGAAGAAGCTGTAGACATCGAAATTCCTGCAGATCTACAAGAACTAGTAGAAGAAAAAAGAACTGAACTAATTGAAGCAATGGCAGATTTTAACGAAGACATCATGATGCTTTATTTAGAGGGTGAAGAAGTTCCAAATGATATGCTTAAAGCGACAATTCGTAGAGCTACATTGGATGTTAAATTCTTCCCGGTATTATGTGGTTCAGCATTTAAAAACAAAGGTGTTAAGCTTATGTTAGATAATGTTATTGCATATTTACCAAGTCCATTAGAAGTTGCACCAGTTATAGGAACTAACAAACAAGGTGAAGAAATGGTTTTACCAGCTGATGATACTGGAAGATTCAGTGCATTGGCATTTAAAGTAATGACAGATCCATTTGTTGGTAAATTAACATTCTTTAGAGTTTACTCCGGACATTTATCAAGAGGTTCTTATGTTAAGAATGCTACAAAAGATAATAGAGAAAGAGTAGGAAGAATATTACAAATGCATGCTAACTCAAGAGTAGAAATCGACGATGTATACTCAGGAGATATTGCTGCAGCAATAGGACTAAAAAATACAACTACAGGTGATACTCTTTGTGGAGACAAAGATCATATTATCTTAGAAAAAATGGTATTCCCTGAGCCAGTTATTAGTGTTGCTATTGAACCTAATAGTAAACAAGATCAAGACAAAATGGGTATAGCATTAAACAAACTTGCAGAAGAGGATCCAACATTTAGAACATATACTGATGAAGAAACGGGACAAACTATTATTGCAGGTATGGGTGAATTACACCTTGATATCATCGTTGATAGAATGAGACGTGAATTTAAAGTAGAAGCTAATGTAGGGGCACCTCAAGTTTCTTATAGAGAAACAATTACTGAAGGAGCAGAGATTGAAGGGAAATTTGTTAGACAATCTGGTGGACGTGGACAATATGGACATGTATGGATCAGATTCGAACCAAACCCAGGTAAAGGATTCGAGTTTGTTGACAAAATTGTTGGTGGAGTTGTACCTAGAGAATATATCCCAGTTGTTGGTAAAGGCTTAGCTGAATCAATGGACAATGGTATATTAGCTGGATATCCTATTATCGATATGAAAGCTACATTATATGATGGATCTTATCATGATGTAGATTCAAATGAAATGGCGTTTAAAGTTGCTGCTGGAATGGCTTTGAAAAAAGCTGCTGCTGCATGTAAAGCTATTTTATTAGAACCATTAATGCTAGTAGACGTTATTGTACCTGATGATTACTTAGGAAATGTAATTGGGGATATTACAAGTCGTCGTGGTAGAATCGAAGGACAATCACAACGTGGAAATGCTCAACAAATAACTTCTAAAGTACCACTTGCAGAAATGTTTGGGTATGCTACAAGCTTAAGATCAAACACACAAGGACGTGGAAATTACACAATGCAATTCTCACATTATGAAGCGTGTCCAAAGTCAATAGCTGAAGAAGTAGTTAAAAAACGAAACGGATAATTGACTTAAAAACTTGCATTATACTAAATAATGCGATAAAATATTGTTGGAAAATATAAAAAAAATACAAATTTATTTAAGGAGGAAAATTAACAATGGCAAAAGAAAAATTTATTAGAAATAAACCACATATGAATATTGGTACTATCGGTCACGTAGACCATGGTAAAACTACATTAACAGCTGCAATTGCAACTGTATTAGCAAAAAGAGGAATAGGAGCTACTCAAGCTGCTGACTTTGCATCAATCGATAATGCTCCAGAAGAAAGAGAAAGAGGAATCACAATCAACACTTCACATGTTGAATATGAAACTGAAAAACGTCATTATGCACACGTTGACTGCCCAGGACATGCGGATTACGTTAAAAACATGATTACTGGTGCTGCACAAATGGACGGTGGAATCATCGTAGTTGCTGCTACTGACGGACCTATGCCTCAAACTAGAGAACATATCTTATTATCTCGTCAAGTTGGTGTACCAAAATTAATCGTATTTATGAATAAAGTAGATGCAGTTGATGATGATGAATTATTAGAATTAGTTGAAATGGAAATTCGTGAATTATTAGACGAATATGATTTCCCTGGAGATGATACTCCAGTAATTATGGGATCTGCACTTGGTGCATTAAATGGAGAAGAAAAATATGAAGACGGTGTTATGGAATTAATGGACGCTGTTGATACATATTTCGATACTCCTCAACGTGAAACTGACAAACCATTCTTAATGCCTGTCGAAGATGTTTTCAGTATTACAGGACGTGGGACAGTTGCTACTGGACGTGTTGACAGAGGAACTATCAAAGTTGGAGAACCAGTTGAAATTATTGGAATCAAACCTACAATTCAATCTGTATGTACAGGTGTTGAAATGTTCCGTAAATTATTAGATCGTGCTGAAGCAGGAGATAATATCGGTGCATTATTACGTGGTGTTTCAAGAGACGATGTACAACGTGGACAAGTATTAGCTAAACCTAAATCAGTTACTCCACATACAAACTTCAAAGGACAAGTATACGTACTTTCTAAAGAAGAGGGTGGACGTCATACTCCATTCTTCAGTAACTATAGACCTCAGTTCTATTTCAGAACTACTGATGTTACTGGTGTTGTTGAGTTACCTGCTGGTGTTGAAATGGTTATGCCTGGAGACGATGTTGAAATGGTTGTTACATTAATTCATCCAATCGCTCTAGAACAAGGTACTAAGTTCTCTATCCGTGAGGGTGGACGTACAGTTGGTGCTGGAATCGTTGCAGAAATCTTAGAATAATAATAAATACTTATATTTAAAGAGACTTCGGTCTCTTTTTTTTCTGCGCTTTCACATCTTTTTCATAGAAAAGTACTATAATTTTGTTATAATAAGATGGGTGATAAATATGTTAGTAGATACACATGTACATTTAAATTCAAAAAAATACGAAGATGATTTACCACAAGTAATATCTAGAGCTCAAGAAGCTGGTGTAGAATTAATGATTGTTGTTGGCTTTGACCATGAAACAAATTTAAGAGCGATTGAACTTGCTGAAAAATATCTTTTTATCTATGCAACAGTTGGATTTCATCCAACAGATGCAAGATATGTTAAAGAAAGTGACTATGAAATTCTTACAAAACAACTTAAACATGAAAAAGTTGTTGGTGTTGGAGAATGTGGTCTTGATTTTTATTGGGACAAAGAATTCACTGAAAAACAAATTGAAGTTTTTAGAAGACAAATAGAATTATCAATAAAATTTGATAAACCTTTAATTATTCATATGAGAGATGCGAGTGAAGCAACATATAATGTTTTAAGTGAATATAAAAATTTAAGAGGCATAATGCATTGTTACTCTGGAAGTTCTGAAATGGTAGAAATGTTTATAAAATTAGGATTACACATATCTTTAGGTGGTCCTGTTACTTTCAAAAATGGTAGGGTTCCCAAAGAAGTAGCAAAAATTGTCCCAATTGATAAACTTCTAATTGAGACTGACGCACCATATCTATCACCGCATCCATTTCGGGGCAAGAGAAATGAGCCTGCAAGAGTTAAGTTAGTGGCTGAAGAAATAGCTAAATTAAGGGATATACCATATACGGAGTTGGCTAAAATAACAGCAAAAAACGCATACAAATTATTCAATATTAAGGAGCTAAAATAAATGAAAAAACTATTATTACTATTCACAATTGCATTTGGGTTAGTATTAAGTGGGTGTATTCAAGATACATCGGATGATATTGATTTGTATACAGAAGAGGAATTAAAAACATTAATTAAAGAGTTACTACCAGAAGTTGAAACAAGTTATGATTTATCTTCTTTTGAAAATGCAATAACACAAATGACAGAATTATCAAAATCTGGTGTACTTGGAATTCAAGCAACTTCTGATGTTAGAACAGGTAGTGGATCTGGAGTTGTGTATAAAAAAGAAGGAAATACATATTATATGATTACAAATGCACATGTTGTTGTTCATTCTCAAGTTGAACTTGTTGGTGATGTAGCTACTGAAGTAGACTATGAAACTACATCTCAAGAAATAGTTTATGAGTTGAATGGAATACTATTTGTTATTAGTGAGAGTGTAATTTTAGTTGGATACGATGTTACCACTGATTTAGCGGTATTAACTTTTGAATCAGATAAAGATTTTACAGTAATACCAATGGCTAATTCATATGATCTTGAGCTAGGGCAATTTGTTTTTGCAGTAGGGAACCCATTAGGGTTTGACTACTATGGAACCATTACAATGGGGATCATAAGTGGTAAAACAAGATATGTTGATGACGGAGACTTTAGTGCAACCCTTATTCAGCATGATGCAGCAATAAGCCCAGGAAACAGCGGTGGAGCTTTACTAAATTTAGATGGTGAATTAATTGGAATTAACAATATGAAAATAGTCGATGATCAAGTTACTGGAATTGGATTTGCAATACCTTCAAATACTGTTAAAAGGATTGTTGCAGACTTAGAAGATGATGGCGTAATAACAAGACCTTATCTTGGTATATCTACAAATGCTTTGGTTAATAACTGTGGAACAGAATTCGGGGTTTGCATTAATGTTTTATTTGGTGGAGCCGCATCGGCAGCCGGACTTATTGATGATGATGTAATTATTGGATATAAAAACACTGAATCTCTAGATTTTTTAGACATATACAATTTTAATGATTTAAAAGAGGCGATTCTAAATAGTTCTGTTGGGGAAAGTATAATAATTAAATACCTTAGAGATGGCGAAGAAGAAATATCTGATGCCGTAATACTAGGTATTCATCCAGATGATTAAAGAGGAGAAATCCTCTTTTCTATGTGTTTTAATATTGAATAAATAGAAAAAATGATAAAATGTAAATAGAGGTGATACTGTTGAGAGATGCAATACTAAAAAGAGTAAGTACAAGAACATACAATAAACAGCAAATATCAGGGGAAGATGTAAAGAAAATAAATAACATTTTAGTGAAATATGAATCTGTTAAGGGTCCTTTTGACCACATGTTTAAATTTAAGTTTAGATTTAACGACTTAAAGTCTCAAGATGGAAAGAAAATAGGAACTTATGGAGTCCTACGTCATGTTCCTGGATTCATAAGTGGGATATGTGATAATGATTTTGAAAATTTAGTTGATTATGGATATATTTTCGAAAAAATAATATTAGAATTAACAAAAGAAAATTTTGATACATGTTGGTTGGGTGGAACATTCAAGAGAAAAACATATGAAGTGAAATTAAATGGAAATGAAATAGTTCCTGCTATTACTCCTGTAGGGTACAAGGCTCAAAAAAGAACAATGATCGATAGATTTATTCGGAAAACTGCAGAATCAGATAATAGGAAAATATTTTGTACTTTATTTAAAGACTATAATACTTTTGAGCCGTTAAGCGATACTTTAGAAAATCCAATTATGCAGTGTTTAGAACTTGTTAGAAAAGGACCAAGTGCTTCCAATAAACAGCCTTGGAGAGTTTACTTGAATAACGATGAAGTCCTATTCTATTTAAAAAGGACTCAAAGGTATCCAAGTGATAGTTTTCCATACGATATTCAGGCTTTAGATATAGGAATAGCAATATCTAACTTCACTGTAGGCCTAGAACATTTAGGCTATAAATATTCTTTTTATAAGGATAACAAAGCCAAAACTATTGATTTTTCAGAATATGTATTAACTGTAAAAATTGATAAATAGAAACTATTTGTAATTTCGCTTGATAAATAGACTAAAATAAAGTAGAATAGTCTAAGCCTAAGGAGATGATATTATGGGGTTAACAGCTGGAATCGTTGGATTACCAAATGTTGGTAAATCAACACTATTTAATGCAATAACAAAAGCTGGTGTACTCGCAGCTAATTATCCGTTTGCAACAATCGATCCGAATGTTGGTGTTGTGGAAGTACCAGACGAAAGATTAGATAAATTAACTAATCTTGTAAAGCCTAAAAAAACAATACCTACTATTTTTGAATTTACTGATATTGCTGGTATCGTTAAAGGAGCATCTAAAGGTGAAGGACTTGGAAATAAATTCTTAAGTCACATTAGAGAAGTTGATGCGATTGTTCAAGTTGTTAGAGCTTTTGATGATGAGAATGTTACACATGTTGATGGTGATGTAAATCCTATTAGAGATATAGAAACAATCAATTTAGAGTTGATTTTTGCTGATTTAGAAGTTGTAGAAAAGAGAATTCCTAAGATTTTAAAGAAGGCTCAATTAAGAGTTGACCAGGATTCAGTATTTGAATATGAAGTACTAAAAAAAATACATGATCACTTGATGGATAATCAACCAATTAGAACTATTAAACTGGCAGATACAGAATTTGCTGTAATTAAGAATTTTAACTTCTTAACATATAAGCCAATGTTATATGTTGCTAATATAATTGAAGGTGAAATAAATGAATATGAAGATAATGAGTATATCAAGATCATAAAAGAATTTGCAATGAAAGAAAATAGCGAAGTTGTTGTTATAAGTGCTAAAATAGAAGCTGAGCTAAGCGAGTTGGACGCTGACGAAAAAGAAATATTCTTAGAAGAACTTGGGATTACTGTTTCCGGACTAGAGAAATTGATTGTCAGAAGCTATGACTTGCTTGGACTTGAAACATACTTTACTGCAGGACCTGAGGAAGTTAGAGCTTGGACTTTTAAAAAGGGAATGAAAGCACCTGCTTGTGCTGGTATTATTCATACTGATTTTGAAAAAGGATTCATTAGAGCAGAGACTATAAAATATGATGATCTTATAAAATTTGGTGGGGAACAAGGAGCTAAAGAAGCGGGAAAAGCCAGATTAGAAGGAAAAGAATATATTGTTCAAGATGGAGATGTAATGCATTTCAGATTTAATGTATAATAAGCGCTACACATGTAGTGCTTTTTTTTTTGCAATATGGTAAAATGTGAGAGAGGTGATTATATGGAATTATGCATATATAAACTTACTTCTTTTCAAAAAGAAAGTAATGGTGGAAATGAAGCTGGAGTCGTACTAGATTCAGATTTATTAACGGATAAAGATATGTTACGAATTGCAAGTGAAGTTGGATATTCTGAAACAGCATTTGTATCTAAGAGTAAATGTGCAGATTTCAAAGTTAGATTTTTCACTCCAACTGATGAAGTTCCACTATGCGGACATGCTACTATAGCCACTTTTAATCTTTTACTAAAAAAAGGATTGATTGGGAATGGAATATACACTCAAGAAACAAAAATGGGGATTTTAAATATAGACGTAAAAAAAAATACAGTATTTATGGAACAAAATACACCTATCTATGGTGAATACTTAAAAGAGAAAGATGTTAAGAATTGTTTCTATGATACAGATTGGTTAAATCAGAAATTGCCCATTTTAATCTTATCAACAGGAATGAGAGAAATCTTCTTGCCAATTAAATCAGTTAGAGAACTTAATGGCCTTAAGCCAAATATAGATGAAATTATTAAAATATCTAAAAAATATAAAGTAATCGGAATCCATGCTTTTTCTCTTAGTAATGATGACGCAGATGCATACGGAAGAAACTTTGCACCAATAGTTGGAATCAACGAAGAAAGTGCAACTGGAACTAGTAACGGGGCTCTAGGTTGTTATTTTAACAAATATATTAATAACGATAAATATGATTTTATTTTTAGACAAGGTTATAGTATGAATAAACCTTCTGAAATAATTACAAAGTTAATGATTCAAGACAAAAAAATCAACTCTGTTTGGGTTGGAGGAAATGCTAAGATTATATAAGAGGTGAAAGAGATGCGAACAGCAATTATAACAGTAGGAAAAGAAGTTCTTACAGGGAAAACCATTAATACTAATTTGGCTACTATTTCGAGAAAACTAAATGAGATTGGAATTGATGTTAATCGTTCAATTGTAATTGATGATATAGAAGAAGAATATTATAATATTCTTGATTTTTGTGATTCAGATTTAATCATCTTTACTGGTGGTTTAGGGCCAACTATAGATGATATCACTAGAGAAACTGTTATTGATTACTTTCAGGTTGAAACTTATTTAGATAAAGACATATTAAAAGATATGAAAAATTATTTTGATAGAATAAATATGAAAATGGAAGATACAAATGATAAGCAAGCATATTTTCCTAAGGATAGTATTATATTGAATAATAATTTAGGTACTGCACCTGGAGTCATTTTTAAGGCAGATAATAAAACTATAGTATTATTTCCAGGACCTCCACATGAAATGATACCAATGTTAGAAGAATTGATATTGTATTTGAAAAATGAATTAAAAATTAAGTTGTATTCAAAGGGATTCAGGATGGTAGGAATCGGTGAATCTTCAATTGAAAAAGCTTTAACTGGATTTTATAATAAACATCCTTTAGTTAATGTTGCACCATATGCCGGAGTTGGAGAGCTAAAGTATGTATTTACTTCTTCAAATAAAAAAGCTTTAATGGAAACAATGAATCATTTTTATGATTTATTTAATGAATATATCTATGGTAATTTAGAAGATACTTTGGAAGGAGTAATCGTAAAAAAATTAGCTGAAAAGAACATGATAATTTCTATGGCTGAAAGTTGTACAGGGGGATTAATCGCAAGCAAAATAGTTAATGTAAGTGGATCATCAAAAGTATTTAAAGAATCTTTTGTAACCTACAGTAACGAAGCAAAAATAAAGCACCTAGGAGTTAAGGAAGAAACCTTAAAAACTTTAGGTGCTGTAAGTGAAGAAGTTGCATATGAAATGGCTAAAGGAACATCTAAAAAAACATCTGCAGATATTGTAATTTCTGTCACAGGGATTGCTGGACCTACTGGTGATACACCAGGAAAACCAATAGGACTTACCTACTTTGGATTGAGTCATATGGGAGTCACAAAAACGTATAGAAATATATTTAATGGTAATAGAGAAATGGTTAGAATAAGAGCTACTTCTTTTGCACTAAATTTAGTTAGAAAAGAACTATTTAAATAGAGTAAAAAGTGGTGAATTTACACCACTTTTTTTACATTGATAAGATGAATTTTTAAATTAGGATATCTACCAATAATATAACAATTTCAAAAATGAATAAAAGCAACAGGGTTTTTTTCATCTTACCACCTCAATCTGATTTTACCATTTACAAAAGAAGTAGTAAATATATCAGATATAACCTACAATAATTTTTATGTAAACTACATTTATTATAGTTGTCAAAGTTATATATATATAATATATATTTATTAGTTTACATAGAAAACCAATTGTGATATAATAGTTCAACGTGAGTGAAAAAACTCATCCTTGCTGCAAAGGGCAGCCAATAGACCAAGAGGAGGTAGAAGAAATGAGAAAATACGAAATTATGTATATCATTCGTCCTACTGTATTAGAAGATGACAGAAAAGTTTTAATTGAAGAATTAAATACTATCTTTACATCTCGTGGTGCAGAAGTTACTAATGTAAACGAATGGGGAACTAAAGATTTGGCTTATGAAATTGAAAAACATAAAAAAGGTTATTACGTTGTATTAGACGTATTATCAAATGATGAAGCTAGAATCGAATTCGATCGTGTTGTTGTTAGAATTAAAGAATCAATTATCCGTTATTTAATATTGAAAAACGAGAGATAAGGGAGTGATTTTATGATTAATCGTGTAGTATTAGTAGGCCGTTTAACTAAAGATCCTGAATTAAAATATACTTCAAGTAATATAGCTGTTTCTAAATTTACATTAGCTGTAAATCGTACTTTCGCAGGACCATCTGGAGAAAGAGAAGCTGACTTCATTCAATGTGTTGTATGGAGAAAGCAAGCAGAAAATCTTGCTAGATTCGTTAGAAAAGGAAGTTTAATTGGAGTTGAGGGTAGAATTCAAACAGGTTCATACGATGACAAAGATGGAATCAGAAAATACACTACAGAAGTTATTGGAGATAGCGTTCAATTTCTAGAACCCAAAAGTGCTGTACAAGATAATAGTTCTTTTAATGATTATTCTAGACAAGACTATCCACAAAATAATAACAATCAAAATAATAACAATACAAAAAAAGAGTCTACTCCTACAATTGATGTAGCTGAAGACGATTTACCATTCTAAAAGGAGGAATATACCATGGCAAGACCAGGAAATTTTCGTAAAAAACGTAAAAAAAGATGTTATTTCACTGATAATAAAGTTACATATATAGATTACAAAGATGTTGAAATGTTAAAAAGATTTATTAGTGAT
>JAFLJX010000094.1 GCA_022712785.1 Mycoplasmatota bacterium
CATCACCAAATGCTATAATCTCTTCCTGTTTATATCCTAAATAATCCGCTACATATTTTAAAGCAAATCCTTTATGTGTTTTGGGGGTGAATAGTTCTATAATTGATTCATATTCATTTCCCCAATTTCTACTAAGGACTTTTCCTTTATAATTTTCTTTTACGTAGTCTTCAATATACTTGCCTTGACCCTCATTTGCGATAATAATCGAACCATTTGTATCTTGATCAAGGATATCTTTGAGTTCACCTACAAATAACCTTGAACCATTAAAATGATGTAGTAATGGTCTTATCTCTTCAGTGTCATGTAATAGATATATATCGTCTTTGACTTCCGCAAAAGCATTTTTTATGTATTTTTTAGTATTCTCAAATATGTCAATTACATAATCTTTGTTTACTGTTAAACTATATTCTTCAAAGTTAGGATCATTCTTTGAAGTTACCAATCCACCATTATAATTAATAAGCGGTGTATCTAAACCTAAGAGATTGTGGAACCCCACAGAACTTCTATAAGGTCTCCCAGTAGCAATCACAAATTGATGTCCTTGTTTTTTAAGATCTTTGATATATTTTAATGTTGGTTTTGATATTGTTTCCCAATCGTAAAGTAAAGTACCATCCAAATCGAGAGATATTAAATATTTTTTCATTTTATCACCTCTGTATATTATATAGTATACATAAAATATACACAATAAATATGTTAAATATGTTATAATATTTAGTAAGTTGGGAGTTGATATGTATGTTTGATATATCTTTTTTAGGATTTGTAAATTTCTTTGTCGGAATGCTAACAGGAATGATTGTATTTACTGCGATATATATATCATTTTTAGTAAGAGGAAAGAATATTAACATTGAAGATATTAAACGTCCTACTATTGATGTGAATGAAGAAGAATTAAGAGAAATGATCATTAATAAGCAAAAGAGTTTTAAAAGAAAGAAAAAACTCGGAAATCAAACTATAGCAAAGCTCACATTTGAGATGAGTTATGAGCTTGTAGAAGAGATTTCAAGTTACTTTTTCCCAGATTCTAAATATCCAATGCTGGAATTAAGTGTAAATGAAATACTTAGTTTAAATCATTACATTACTGATAGACTTGATAAAATATTAGACAAACCTATTTTGAAGAATACTAAAAATCTCCAAATAACTAAGATAGTGAGAATGTATGAAAAGAAAAAAGCTATTGATCAAAACAGACTTGTTAAAGCTGCAAAAAAGTATAAAGTTGCTAAAGTTGTTAAATATGGTGGAGCTATTGTAAATGCAGTAAATCCAGTTTATTGGTTTAGAAAACTTGTTGTTAACACAAGTATTGATGTAGTGACAAAAAAAGTTTGTTTAGTTATTATTGGAATAGTAGGGGAAGAAACTACTAATATATATAGTAAAAAACTGTTTAATAAACCATTAGAATTAAGTGTTGTTGAAAAAGAAATGCTAACACTTTTAGAAGAAGGGGATGAGGACGGAATTGAATAAAATAATAAGTTTAAAAGAGTATTACGATATTATTGAAAATAATGATTTAGTTGTAATATATTGGTATACTAAATGGTGTCCCGATTGTTTTGTTATGAAAGCTGCTTTACCCAGACTTGAAAAAGATTTTGAAAATTTTAAGTTCTATTCGATAAATAGAGATATGGATGTTGAATTATCAAAGCATTTAAATATTTTTGGAATTCCTAGTTTTTTGATATATAAAAAAGGCGTGGAATTGGATAGATTTGTTGATAAGAGAAGAAAATCATATATGCAGGTTAAAGAATTTATTACTAATGCAATAAAATAACAAGGGGTGGTATTATGATTTTTAGGAAAAAGAAAAGAATAGTTAAAGCTGTAGAAAAAAGAACTGAAGATACAGTTCCTTTTGTTGTACCACAGATAGCTATCGGAGATGAAAAACCTGGATACAAAGCAAATAGATTTGTTTCTCCTATTTTTGGAACTAAGGTAAAAGACGAAGTTGTTATTCCAACTCCTTATTCAAGAACAGGGGACTTGGATAGACAGTTAGACTCTTTTAGAACTAAGAAAAAGTTTACAAAAGAAGATATGAAAAGAAAATACGGAAGTGAGTATCCTGAGTTTGATTTGGTTAGTGGAAGCAATTTAAATGAAGCTATGCAAAACAAAAATGATAGTCATAAGAATCCTCCTAGACTTAAAAATGAAAATACTTATGAAGATAACAATTCTTATGATGATAATAATGATTATACGGAAGAGGAAGTTTCAAAAGAGAAACAATTTACTGAGCCTGTTATACAACCAAAAATTAATTTGGATGATTTTGTTGTGAAAAAACCTTTTGTAGAACCTGTCACGAAAAAGGTAAAAACTAAGATAAAAAGGTCGAATAAGGATTATAAATTACCACCATTTTCTTTATTAACAAAACCTGTTAAGAAAACTAACGACAGTAAAGAATGGATAAATAAACAAATAGAATTATTGAATAAGACTCTAATAGATATGGGTGTTGGAGCACATGTATATACTCATACTAAAGGTCCAACAGTTACTAGATATGAAATTATTCTTGATAGTGGAGTAAATGTTAAGAAAATTACCGGTATCAGCGATAATATCAAAATGGCTCTAGCAGCTAAGGAAATTAGAATAGAAGCTCCAATACCTGGGAAAAGTACTGTGGGTATCGAGGTTCCTAACGAAGTTGCTGAAATTGTTCATTTTGTTGATATCGTAAATCAAAGTAAATTTATAGAATCAGACGATCCACTTAACATAGCAATAGGATTAGATATTGATGGTAATGGTGTTTATACATCAATTGCTAAAATGCCTCACGGACTTGTAGCAGGAGCTACAGGGAGTGGTAAAAGTGTATGTATTAATACAATTCTAATGAGTCTATTATTCAAATACTCACCTGATAGATTAAAGTTGATGTTGATTGATCCTAAAATGGTAGAATTAGCAGCTTATAATGAATTACCACATTTGATAACACCTGTTATCACGGATGCAAAAATTGCAACTGCGGGATTAAAGTGGGCTGTTGAAGAAATGGAAAGTAGATTTGTAATTTTTAGTAATGAAAGAGTTAAAGATATAGTGTCATATAATAATAAAGTGGAACGCGAAGAGTTGCTTGAAATCATGCCCTATATAGTTATTGTTGTAGATGAGTTAGCTGATTTAATGATGGTAGCATCTTCAAGTGTTGAATCATCTATTATGAGACTTACTCAGAAAGCTAGAGCTTGTGGGATACATTTAATTATAGCTACTCAAAGACCATCTACAGATGTTATTAAAGGGACTATTAAGTCAAATATTCCAACTAGAATCGCTTTTAGTGTTTCTAGCTACATTGATTCAATGACAATTATTGATAGTGCTGGAGCGGATAAATTGCTTGGTAGAGGAGATATGCTTTTTGCTGAAAGTGGAAAACCTCAAATACGTGTACAAGGTGCTTACATATCAGATAACGAGATTCAAAATGTTAATGAATATATAACAAGACAAAGATCAAATGAATTCTTCTTTGATCAAGAGAACCTAGTAAAAAAAGCTGCGTCATCTTCAGAATCAGATGATTTATTATCTGAAGTAGCAAGATATGTAGTTTTGATGAAAAAAGCTTCTATAAATAAAATTAGCAATGAATTCAGTGTTGGATTTAATAGAGCACAAAAAATAGTTGAAATGCTCGAGGAAATGGGAATTGTCTCAGAAAATGTAGGATCAAAAGCAAGAAGCGTTTTAGTAACTGAAACAGAACTGGATGAAAAACTTTCGAACTAGTAGGTGGGTAATATGATAAATGATTTAGAGGATTTAGATAACGTAAAAGAGAATTTAGATGATGAAGCAATTGAAAAAGATTTCACAGAAAAGACTATCAAAATAAGAAAAAAACTACTTAGAAAAATCTGGGTTGTTTTTGGAAGTTCATTTATAATTTTTGGAAGTTTATTATTTGATAAGTATAATGATTTTGATGTAGTACTAGAGTCATCTTTGTTTAGATCTTTTCTTTATCTAACAATTATATTAAGTGTTATAGCACTTTTCTTTAGTTTAAAAAATAAGTTGAAGTACAATGAATCTAAGGTATATAAAAGATATAAAGGTTTTTCAGAAGCATTAGATGTGTTGTATATAATTCCAATATTTATGGCAGTAATATCATTATCTAATGAATTTATGGTATCACCATCATTTATAGATGGAGCAAGTATGGAACCAAATTATCACGATGGAGACGATATATTATTTTGGCATTTGAATACAGATTACGAAAAATATGACGTTGTAATTCTCAAGGCTCCAAGTGGTGATTATTGGATTAAGAGAGTAATAGGTTTATCTGGAGACAATATAATTTTAGAGAATGGAATTGTGTCCGTAAATGGAATAAAAATTAATCAGGATTTTCTAGGTATTGAAAAAGGGTCAATTGATGAATCTACTGAATGCAGAACAGGCGATGCAAATTATTGTGAATTTGA
>JAFLJX010000095.1 GCA_022712785.1 Mycoplasmatota bacterium
GACTCTGTCCGACTTGGTGGTATTGGGGATGTAATTGCACATCAACTTTCTGAATTAATAACTGAACACGAAGTTAGATATACAAACCTTGCATATATTCAACGTGGAGGAATCACTTCTCAATTTGATAGAGCATTAGGATTATTATTTGGTGTTAATGCAGTTGATTTACTAATGGAAGGTGGATCTGGACGTATGGTTCAGTTAAAAGGTAGAAAAATCACTTCATGTCCATTAGAAGAAGTTGTAGGATCCGGAGAAGTTGGTGAAACTTCAAAAGGTGGAGGAAAACAAGTTGATCCAGAAGGGCAATATGTTCAAGCCGCTAAAGCAATCGGAATTAGTTTCGGAGACTAAAATGTATAGTTATCCAATTGATTACGATTTATATAGTCCTGAGGAAGTAATTAAACTTGTTGAGTTTTATGCATTAGTTGAAGATGCTAATGAAGGAAAAGAAAATAGAGAACTTTTAATAAAAAGATATAATGAATTTCGTAAGATTGTAAATTCTATATCAATAGAAAAACAAATTGATAAAGAATTTAAAAAACTATCAGGATATTCAATTTATAAAACAATCGAAAAATTTAAGTAGGCGTTTGCCTACTTTTAATTTGATTGAGTTAGTATAATAGACTATAATAAGAATCAGATATAAAGAGGAAGTGTAATTATGAGATTAGATAGATATTTAGCAAATCTTAAATATGGAACAAGAAATGAAATTACTAAAAAAATCAAAAGTAAAAAAGTTACAGTTAATGGGAATATAGAAACTGATTCAAGATACAAAGTTGACACTTTAAATGATAAAGTAACAATTGAAGGAATAGAAGTTTTTTATAAAGAAACTGTCTTAATAATGTTAAATAAACCAAGTGGAGTTATAAGCGCAAATAAAGACGGGTTACATGAAACTGTTTTAGATTTGATTGGGGAACCATATAACAGATTCGAGCTTAGAATCGCTGGAAGACTTGATATTGACACTGAAGGATTAATATTATTAACAAATGATGGGAAGTTACTACATAAAATTATCTCTCCAAATAAAGATGTTTATAAGAAATATTATGTAAAAGTTGAATCAAAATTCGATTCAAGTAAATTACTAAAAGAATTCCAAATTAATGATGGAAGAGATTTACCGTTTACTCCATTACTACCTAAAGTGGAACAAATTAGTGATGATGAATTTTATTTATCGATAAAAGAAGGTAAGTTTCATCAAGTCAAGAGAATGGTTGAGCACTTTAATAATAAGGTTATATACCTAAAAAGAGTTTCGATTGGAAATATAGAGCTAGATGAATCGTTAGAAAAAGGTAGATATAGGGAAGTACTTGATTATAATATATAAAAAAAGGCGTAAATTTTACGCCTTTTACATTTCATTTTTTAGAATATCTACTAAATTATCAAGTGCATAATCTAATTCTTCAAGAGTTGTTTCATTTCCTATTGAGAATCTAACAGTTGCATTTATGAAATCAATTGGGACTTCAATTGCTTGTATAACATGTGATGGTTCTATTGATTCACTATCACAAGCACTACCTGTACTTACGAATATTCCACGCTTATCTAGAAGATAGGTCAATGTTAATCCATCAATATTTTTGAATGATAGATTTAAGTTACCTGGTAATCTATCTTCACCAACAACAGGTCCGTTTAATATATACTTAATTTCCTCTTTGTCTAATCTATCAAGAAATAGTTTCGAGTATTCATTTAATCTATTTGTATATATATCTAAATTAGAAATACCTATTTCTAAAGCCTTTGTTAATCCAACTATGTATGGCACATTTTCGGTCCCTGCGCGTCTCTTTAGTTCTTGCTGACCACCATGAATAAGATTACCTATATGAGTGCCTTCCTTAATGTATAACAATCCTATACCTTTAGGGCCGTGGAACTTATGTCCAGATAAACTTAAAAGATCTACATTTAAGGTTTCTAAATTAATTTCAGTGTGACATATTGCTTGAACTGCATCAACATGGAGATATGTTCTAGCTTCATCACAAATTTTACTAATTTCTTTTATGTTCTGAATTGTCCCTATTTCATTGTTAGCCATGATAATACTAACAACTAGTGTATTATTATTAATCATATCTCTTAACTCATCAAGATTTATATAGCCTTCTTTATTAACCCTTAAATAGTTGACAGTGAAACCAAGGGTCTCTAAGAAGTTACAAGTTTCACTTGTAGCGTGATGTTCTATGTTAGTAGTAATAATCTCATACTTTGTTTTATTTTTGAAAGCTAAACCTTTTAATGCCCAATTGATAGACTCAGTTCCACAACTAGTAAAGTGTATTTCCGTCTTTTTACAATTAAGCAACTCAGCTATTTTGATTCTAGATTTATTTACAATTTTCCTATTTTTGATACCCAAGCCGTGTAGGCTTGAGGGGTTTCCAAAGTTTTCTCTGAAATAAGGAAGCATTTCTTCAAAAACCTCTTTACTAACATTGGTAGTTGAAGCATTATCTAAGTAAACTTCCATTTTACTTCACCGCTAACTCAAAAGTTAATGAGGAAACATCAGTAAAATCAACAACATCAAACTCATCTTTAAAATCAGCAGCATCTAATATCTTTTTATCTTGAGATTCAAAAAGATTTAGTAAATTTGAAACTAACTCCTTAATGACATAAGACTGATGAATAATGCAAGGATCGTCATCATCAAATATCTTGATGCTTAATTCTGTAATGTATTGGTCTTTTAACGGCAAGTTTAAAATATTACCATCATAAAGAATGTAGTCGTCCCGTTTAACAATAACTCGTTCTTTCATAAAATCCCTCCTAGAATATTCTGAAATAGAAAATAATAGCAATAATTAAGAATAGTAAAGCGTTCAATATTTTAATTATATGAAGATGTTCTCTTATAAAATTACTAGTAGACATAATTCCTTTACCAGTAATAGAAACTACTGCGATAATAACTAAAGGAATGATGAACATAATGTTATAACTTAGAAGTAGGAAATATGAATACCCTACAGATTCATATTTGATCTCATTAACTATCGTCACATAGATTTGACCAGTGCAAATTAATTCTGTTACACTAAGAGTTAATCCTAAAACAAATGTTAAAGCCAATATAGAGATTAATCCTCTTTTACTATCCTTATTATTCATAGCGTTTGTAAATTTCTTAACGATTACTTTATTATATTTTTGAACCCATTTTGGTAATTGATTTTTTACCTTTGAATAATCTTCTTTTCTTGAAACAAAGAAATCATAGAAGTTAATAAGGAACAAAAATGAAACTAGTATAAATATAAACCAATTGATCACAGTATTTATTATATCAGCCTGGTCAGCGAAACTACTAAGTATGTTTAGTAGTCCAAAACCTATAAGTAGATAGGAGAAGAACAATGCGGATATATAAGTTATACTTACCAAAATTAATGATTTTTTATTTTCAGTAAATCCAAGTAAACTTACAAATAATAGTAACATTGCAATTGCACATGGATTAACACCATCAAGTAAACCGGCTCCAAGAACTGCGATAAATCCTGCAAATCCTTTTAAGTTACTAAATGCTCCCCCATGAGTTACTTCAACTTCTAACAGTGGATTTATACTTTCATTATAAATTGAATTATTATTTATTGCGATTCTTAAATCGTCTGCACCTTCAATGAATTGATTACCAAAGAATAAAATAGGAACAGTAGGATTAGAAGTATCATTACCATATTTTTTATTGTAAGCACTGAATAAATCGTTAGCTCCATCATCTGTTTGGATATCATAAACAATAACAGTAATACCTTGGTCTTCCATAATTTTAATATAATCAGATTCTGGATGATACGTCTTACTATAGCCGTCAGGATATCCTGCAAACCCTTGACATTCAATACAGTAGTACTCTTTAAAGTATGCGACAGTTCTATCAGCTGCCATAACACCCTTAGCACTTACTATCGAAAATAAAATAACCAACAAGATGGTAAAATAGATATTAAATCTGTTCATAATTGTTGCCTCTTTCTATACACATTTAATACATTGTCAACTTCATTATATAGTTCAGTTTTGATACTGTCAATTATTGTTGTAAAAGATTATCAGTTAAATAGGTATACTGTCTTAATTAGTATATAATACTTGCAACATTAACATTGATTCTATATACTAATATTATGGTGATAATATGAAAGATATAGTCTTAAATTTAGTATATGATCTAGTTGATGAGATTAAATCAAAAAAAGAATACTTAAAATTAATGGAATTAAAAAAAATAATGGATAGCGATCCATATATTGTTGACTTGTTACACAGATTTAATAAGTCAAAAACTAAGTTCGAAGAAGTTTCTAAATATGGAAAATACCATCCAGATTTAAAAATAGTGCAAATTGAACTAGCACAAGTTAAAACCGAAGTATTCACAAACAAAGTAATCCAGAAATATAAACAAATGGAAAAAGAACTTCAAAAAGTATTAGATGATGCATCACGTCAAATTGCACAAGGTGTATCTCCTGATATAAAATATCCCAATGACATGGGGTTAATAAACAAACATTAAGGAGTAATAGTATGACTATTAGAAGAAGCTTGATTGTTTACTTTAGGACTCCTAAGGCAATAAAACAAATCGCTGAATTTGGCGAATTAATGTATTACACAAAAAAAGGTAAATACGCTGTTTTATACTTAGATGAGAACGAAGTAGAAGCAACAACAGAGAAATTGAATCAATTGAAATTAGTAAGAAAAGTAGAGGAATCATTATTGGATAATAAAGAATATCAGTTAGAATTCGATGTCAAGGGAAAAGACTTGACAAGCACCGAATCTGATGATATACTTTGATAGTTGAAAATAATAATTCGAGGAGGAAAAAACAATGGCAGTAAAAATTAGATTACAAAGACATGGTTCAAAAAAACGTCCTTTCTATAGATTAGTGGCAGCAGACTCAAGAAGTCCAAGAGATGGTAGATACTTAGAAATTATTGGTACATACAATCCAACGACTGATCCTGCGTCAGTAAAAATCGATAGTGAAAAAGCTCAAAAATGGTTAAATGAAGGCGCAAAACCTACTGATACAGTTAAGAATTTATTCACAAAAGCCGGAATTAAGTCAAACAAAGAAAACAAATAGGCGATAATTATGGCTGTTAATTATGAAAAATTAATTAAAGACCTAGTGATGCCGTTAGTAATGAACCCAGAAGATTTAATGGTTAAGAAATTTTCAGAAGAGGGTAATGTACTTACTATTCAAATATTTGTACACCAAGATGATCTTGGAAGAGTTATTGGTAAAAATGGACGAATCGCAAATGCGATTAGAACTATAGCTTATGCAAGTGC
>JAFLJX010000096.1 GCA_022712785.1 Mycoplasmatota bacterium
GAGGGAAGAATTAGAAACTCTTTTTGAAAGCTATGTTGCAAGAGAAATGCATGACCTTCTTATTCTTAAAAAAGATAAGAAAATTGTTGGTGTTACTCCTGTTTATTGGATGGCAGATGATAGATATGTTTCATATAGTCAAGGTCCGTATTGTTTAGAGTATGAAGAAGGATCTTTGGCTTTCTTGAAATATATCGTAGAAAGTTTTAAGGGATATAAATTTTATATCAATACTGCTAAGGAGCACAAACTATCAAACGATTTCTTTATGAGTAATCAGTTTGACAAGTTAGAAGATGCTAAATTATTGGAACTTGAGCAATTTTGCAAATATAACCAATCTCTTCATACAAGACTACTTGATGAGAAAAACAGAGATGCGCTTTATCACAGTATTGACAACAGTATAGATGAGGATACATATTGGAATTCTTCTAGAATCAAAACTGCACTTGACAATTTTATTATAATTGGATATTTCGATACTGATATTAAAGGATTTATCATAGGTAGAAAAGGGAAGAACAAATCAATTGAAGTTATCAATTTTAATGGAGATGAATTTGCTAAGGAAGAGTTACTTAAAGCTTTTATAAACCAAGTTCAAAAAGATAAACTATCAAGAATTGAGTTATACACTGAAGAGGGTTTTGAAATTGATTTAGGTAAAAACTATGACTTTAAAGAATATGATTCAAATATTTGCTATATAAAGTATTTGTAGGTTCAATAAATATTATAATTTTTCAACATTAGGAGTACTTAGTCTATGTTATAATCATATAGAAGTGTGGTGATATTGTGTACTTATATATAGATGAGACAGAAGATAATGATTATTTTGTAGTTGGTGGAATTCTAGTGGTAGAAAAAAGTACTTTAACAGAAATTCATAAACGGATAACTAAAATAATTAAGAGACAAAAGTATAGCGATAAAACTAAATCCAAACTTCTAACAGAGTTAAAGGATTATCAACTAAATAAAAGTTATAAAAAGCTAAAAAGAACAATTCTAGAAGAACTTGAGGGTAGTGGAATTTATTACTACAGTTTAGTTATAAAAAAAACTCATTTTAAACAAGTCGATAAAGAAAAAATATACATAAGATTGCTTAAGAAAATTGCCTCAAAGATAGATTGCGAGATAAATATAATATATGATGAGTTTAGACTTCAAAGATTTCATAATAACATTAAAGTTGAGTTAATGAAATTAGATAATGTGGTATCTATAGAAAGTGGTAATTCACAATCAAATAAATCACTGCAGTTTGCTGATATAATATGTGGTACAGTTAGAAGGTATCATCAGGATCAAGATACAGAGATGTTCAATCTGATAAAAGACAAAGTGATTGACATTTAATGAATTACTTACTATAATTAAGTTAGATAAAGGTAATAGTCTCCTGGCGGCTTGACGCGGGGTGTGCAAATTGATGCAGGGCTATACTTTTTTATTTTACATTTTTTTTGAGCGGACTAGGGTATCGTTCAGGGACTCTCAACTCCACTAATGGTACCCGCGTCCGAGGAATTTTATGGCTGGTTATGGCTGTGTATAGATTCCTCGGCTTTATTTGGAATAAAAACATACATAAATTTAACACATTTTCATGGTTTTTTCACTCGATTATTGTTGCAATAGGATTAGGATGAGTTTTTGATACTCTGAACCCCTGTCCCAAAATTTATTTATAGATTTATTAACTTGGGATGTGTTTGAAAGAGAACCTTCATATTTTCCGTAATGGGATTTAAACCGTAGTTGTCAACTTTTTACATGCACTCAACAAAGCGAATAAAAAAAGTAAAGTTGGCAATACATATTGCAAGGATATATAAGTAATGATATCTTTGTCTTGACAAGCGATTGTGAAATTAATATAATAGTAATCAGATTGAGAAAGGAAGACCATGGTCGACCTTTCCCTTTTTTATGGTTATTTTCTATATGTTTTGATATAATTATTTCAGGTGATGTTATGAAAGTGTATAAGAACAACAATGATTTAATACAAGGGTTAGAAGATAAGGGGCTTGAAATTGGAGATAGAAATTATGTTAATAATATATTAACAGATATTAATTATTTCTTTTTAAAAGGTTATTTTCCAGTCTTCACTTATTATTGTGAAAAAGATCAAAAGACAAAGTTTAAGAATGGCTATACAATCGAACACTTGATTTCTTTCTATACTTTTGATAAGAATATTAAAACTATAATTTTGAGAGAAATTCTCGATATTGAACAGAGAATTAAGAATGCTATGTGTGAAGTGATTTCATCACGTTATGGTGTGAAAGATACATCGTACTTAAGAAGGACTAACTTTGATACTAACAATAAGTATTTAGATAGAAATCTTAAAAAGGTAAGAAGACAAAGAAATAATAATGGCAAAAAACACTCGGCTTATACATATTACAAAAAGAAACACGGATACTTTCCATTTTGGATTTTATCAAAGGTTCTTACTTTGGGTGC
>JAFLJX010000097.1 GCA_022712785.1 Mycoplasmatota bacterium
GAAGATGATATTATCCAAAGGTATATTACCAATGGTGCATTAATATATGGTGTATATACAGGATATCGAGTTTTGAATAAATGGGGTCTGACCCAACAATATGCAGTTCAAAAAGAAGTAGTAACAAATAATATTAATAGTCATGCATATACTATTAAAAACTTAAACTTAAAATTGAAAAAGTCTAAGTTTAAAATTACGAAACGTAATTATCAAATTGCTGAATTCTTTGAAGTGTTGAAATCTTATGAGACCAAGACTTTAAATGAGAATATAGACAATGTTGAATATCAAATTGCTAATTATGTAAATGCTCACTTTTCAGATAGAGAAAAGGCAGAAATTGTCTTTTATCTATATAACTTTGAAACAGCAATTACAAGAAATAAGTTTAAGAAAGTTTGTAATTACTTAGATGATTCAATTAGAAAGGTTGAATATATCTATTGGAGGGATAAGAATGAAACTACATGAGAATAAAGAATTGTTCGAGCAGTTATGGACATTAACTGCAACAATGGAGGAAATTGATTTAGATCCTTCGATTATTGAAAAAGATTACTGGGTAACATTTGCTCTTAAGCGATTAAGTATAGAAGAGAAAGCAATATTCAAAGGTGGAACAAGTTTATTTAAAGCATATAGATTCTTGAATCGTTTTTCTGAGGATATTGATGTAACCTTTACTGAAGAAATTGGTAGTAGTGCGTTTAGAAACATGGATAAAAGGGTTATGAAAGAACCTTTTGTAAAATTAGACGACCCTTCTCAATATGTTGAAAAGATAAGTTCTAATTTTCGATCTATTGCATATATGTATCCAAGAAAGAGCGAAAACTTGATATCTAATCTTAAACCCTATATTGCTTATGAATGTTATAAGTATGGATTAACATTTCCATGGGAGAAAAAAGAAATAACGACACTAATATACGATTATCTAAAGAAAAACAATCAACAAGATATTATTAAACAATATGAATTAGAACCTTTCAAATTTAATGTACTTAATATTAAAAGAACTTTCTTTGATAAAGTTTTTGCGGTTAATGAAAGTCTGATAGATAAAAAAAGTGTTGCTGTTTATGCAAGACATGTATATGATTTATGTAAGATTATTGAGCTTTATGAAATGCAAAATGCATATCAATCAGGAGAAGTAAAAAAACTATATAAAGATTTCTTTAAAGCTAGAATTGAAATGACAGGAAGTAGTATTAACAGTACTTTTGATATAAATAATTGTATAATGATTGAATGTGTAGATGATGACTTCATTGCTGGATTTAATGATTTTCAAAACCAACTAGTATTTCCAAATAAACAAATTGCTATTGATAGAGTTAGAGAAACTATTAAACTGATAACAAGCTACAGCTATAATTAAATCTTAGAATATGGCGATTAAATCCATTTGATATGATACCTCTAAAGTAGACTATATAAAAAAAGAAAGTAATCACTAAGATTATAAGTATTTAATTATAATAGAACTTTGGAGGTATTTTATATGGGAAGAAAATCAAAGCATAACAAAGAGGTAAAGTTAGAGGTGAGAAACTTATCTCTTCTAATGAGTTGGTATTTTGGGTAAAGCATTAGATTCATTTGAAAGATGGGAAAAACAAAGACTATTGAAGAGTTATCTGCTAAAAGTGTAACTCAAGCAAAGATTGATAGAGTTATTGGGAATGGAAACAATGAATGTTTCTAGGTAATGGCGAATAATCGATAAAAAATCGCCAATACCTAAAACTCTTGATTAGTTACATGATAAGTGGTAGGATTAGGTAACGGCGAATAATTGATAAAAAATCGCCAATACCTATGAGGTGATAAAATGAAAAAGAAAGCTTTTGAGAATTTTTATAATCATTTTACTGTTGGAAATCAAACTAATACTGATGATTTACATACTTATCTGAAAAAGTATTACATAGACTTAAATGAGTCATCTTTACGATGGCGTATTTATGATTTACAAAAAGAAGGATATATTAAACTTATTGAGAGGAATATCTATGATGTAATAGATAAAAACAGATATAAAGAGTTCATTATAGAAATAGATGATGATTTGATTGATATACTAAGTGAATATAATAAGCCTTCATTAAGAATCAAACAACGATTTCCTGATGAGAACAATGTCAATATAAGTGTTTGGGATACAAAATTATTGAACAAGTATACAACTCACCAAGTGTACAAAACATTCTATATTATAGAAGTGGATAAAATGAAGATGGAGCACTTGTTTTATTATATAAAATCAAACTCAAATAAGAGAGTTTTATTAAAAAATACAACAGATACAGATTTGCTTTTAGATAATGATGTTATATATATCAGTAATCTCCCAAAGAAATCTCCAATTAAGAAAAAGAAATCAGCCAAAAACAATTATGTTAGTAATCCGAAAGTGGAAAAAATACTAGTAGATGTTATTATTTATAACAAGACAATTTTACCTTATGATTTATCTGAAATTGAAAATATATATCGCAATATATATAGACTCCATAACGTTAAGACGAAAACTGTGTTGAATTATGCAAAAATAAGAGGACCTAGAACCTATGAACAAGCAAAGCGTATTTTAACAAGAATTGGGGAGATTGGTAATGATTAATAAAGAGAGTTTTACTGAATCTTGGATTCTTGAAGTTAAAGGTAGTGAAAGAAGTGATCAGGCAATAATTGAAAGACAAATATATGCATTACATTTGTTAGAAGAACTAAGTAATGATTTTTCAGATTTTATCTTTAAAGGGGGAACATCGTTATCACTAATTTCCAGTGAGTTTCCAAGATTTTCTGTTGACATTGATATTTTAGTTTCACCAGAATATAAAGAGTTCTTTACAATGGATAATTTAGAAAAAATAGTGGAACATTCTGAGTTTATAAGGGTAGAAGAAAATGTAAGACAGCTAAAACATAATATAGATAAACAACACTTTGAATTCTTCTATGATAGTATTTATGGAGAAGACATTTATATTTTATTAGATGTTGTTTATGATGAATCACATTATCAAGATTTAAAGAAAGTGGAAGTAAGTAATCATCTCGTTAAAGTGGATTTACCCATAGTATATGTTAATATTCCATCGATTCATGATTTGTTGTCTGACAAGCTCTGTGCTTTTGCACCAAACACTATTGGTAAGAAACTTGGAGAATCTAGAGATGTTGAAGTAATAAAGCAAATGTATGATGTATCATACCTATTTAGGCATTATCCTATGGACCCAACTTTCTATTTGATTTATAAAGATATTGCAGAACACGAGATTGAAAGTAGATCGTTAGGTAATAGTTATGAGGATACAATCATAGATACGATTCTAACTTCATTAAATATAATCACTGAAGGAAAAATAGACAAAAAGCAATATCCTGCTTTAAAGTCAGCTATTAGAAGATTTACTTCTTTTGTGAGAGATTTTTCTTTCACAATTGAAGATGCTAAAGTTTGTGCAATATATAACCTGTATGCTGGGTTATTAGTTCTTGTGAAAGATGATATGAGTTTTCAGAAAATTACAAATGAGCAAAAATCTTATTTGGATGAATATAGAGTTTTTGTTAGTACAAAGAGATGGTTAAGATCTAGAGATGTAGAACTATATGACATTTTTGATAACTATCTCAAAGTAATGAGTTACTTAAACATACAAATTTAGAATGCCGGTAAATCAGCATTCTTTTTTATACTTCCAGATTTCCTGTAATTCATATTAACGATAATTTATGTTAACGGTCGTATGAACACTATAAGCTTTGTGTCAAATGATTATGGAAAATAAATGTAAATATAGGATATGTATAATAGAGTTTTTCACCTACTTGTGTTTCGTTAAAAGACGAAGTTTTTCAATTATATGTTAATTCAATTAATAAAGTCCTTCTAAAAAATGCAACTTATTATTGAAAAGTCCTTCTAAAAAATGTCTTATTACGATATTAAACTTCAATAGAAACTTGATATAAATAAATATTAAGTTTCTTTATTAGTGTAACATGGCACTAGTCTTACTAGAGAATATAGAGATGGGGATAGTAATGTAAACATTGTGAGTTTACATTCTGATAGAATGTTATATATGTATTGTAAACTCACACAAGAAAAAAACCGAGAAATGTATTCATCATTTTTAAATTGAATTTTATGTGTTATAATGTAACTAAAGTATAGTTACAGGAAAGGAATTGATTTTTTGAGTAGCTTGGATAATAAAAAAAATAGAATAAAATCAAAACCCAGTGACTATACTTTTAGAGAAGCTGAATCTTTATTGAGTAACTTAGGGTTTCAATTAACACAGGGTTCTGGTTCGAGAGTTAAATTTTATAGAAATTCTGATCAAGCTTTTATAAGTTTCGATTCTCCACATGGGAATAGTAGGGTGTTGAAGAAATATATAGTAAATAACATAGTAAAAACGTTAGAAGATAAAGGAGATATTTAATATGAGAAATGTTCTTGAGTATAAAGGTTATTTGACAAAAATAATTTTCAGCGCAGAAGACAATATTGTTTTCGGTAAAGTTGAGGGAATTAAAGATTTAATACTTTTTGAAAGCAATAGTACAAGTGATATTGAGTGTAAGTTTCATGATGCAGTTGATGAGTATTTGGATTTTTGTAGGGGTATAAGTAAAAACCCAGATAAACAATTTCGAGGTAGTTTTAATGTACGAATAAATACAGAATTACATAAGGATTTAGTTTTTTATGGGATAAGAGAAAATAAAAGCCTTAATTCAGTAGTAGAATCTGCTTTAAATAATTTTATGAATCTGATAAGCTAGTGTTTGTAAATGAAAACACTTTATTTAGAAATATATCAAGTCAGAATGAAGACAATTGGAATAAATATAAATTATCTACTCCTACTAAACCAAGATTTGTAAATGAGGAAGGAGAATTTGTAGTATGATTGAATACAATAAATATTTTAGTAACCAAAGAGCCATTTTTCTAAATGATATTAAATACAGTTTAATTTCAGTGGAGTTTAAGCCTATAAAAAACATAGAGTTTAAAACTATAGATTCAATAGAAACAGAAATTGTTGATGTTAATAAGTTGAGAATGATATTTACAAGGAAAATATTTTTTATACCAAAATCATTATATGAGTTAACTGTTTCATTTGGCTTGATATTGAATTTTACAGAGGAAGCATTAAATATTCCTAATTATAAAGTATTAGATTATCAAAAGTATTTTATTGAAAATAACTTATACATTAATGACTTAATTTCAAGAATTTCTCTTCAAATATCTCAAATTACTGCTTCACATGGACAACCACCAGTTATTACACCCCCATTATATATAAAAAGTTAAAAATATACTTAAGATTAAAGCGAAAAACTTTAGATCATATTTATGTGTTAAAATGATTCATCCAAAGATGTCAATTTCATTTTTTATGGAATAACTTAAAGTTAAGAGTAGTTTAATGATATTTAAGAACGCAAAATTTTGAATATAGGTATGGAAGTAGGCACTTTTGGATCGTTGGTCTAAACAAAAAACAATTAAAAACTACATCAAGAACCAAACAATCAAGATCAAATAAAAGAAGTTTAAAAGCATACAAAGACACGTTTACGTATAGGCAAGAGTGCTGGTTATGGTTCTAACCCGGGTCTTTACTCAAAACCTATAGTTCTATCTTATGTAACAATTATAAAATGTATACAACATAACAAGACATTTCGTTTATAATCTAAACAGTTATCGATTTAGGAATCTGTTTCGTTTATAATCTAAATAGAGGTGGTTACATGATTAAAAGAGCTGAATATATAGAAAAATTACTATCATGAGCATTCACATCTAAGGCTAAACTTGAAAGATTTTAGTGTAAAAATGTATTAAGAAGAATCATATTGAGGTGAGATAATGAAATATCAAGATGTTATAGTTTCATTGGTAAACTTAAATGGATTAATCCATGAAAGCAAAATTGAACAAATATGCAAATCTCTGTTAATAGATATTAATGATGAGAAAATAAATCATTATTACCTAAGTGAAAACTATGTTGGTTATGAAAAAGGGTACTATACCCACGCTGCACTATTCACATTGAAGGAAAAGAAAGACTTACTAGATATAAAAAATACAAACATATACTATACACCAACTATTGGTGAACTTGAATTCTACTTAGAAGAGGAATATTATGAAAAAAACAAAGAATACCATAAACTATTTAATTATTTGAATAGTTTTACTCGTAATCAAAAAATAACAGAAGACATAATTTTAGATTTAACTCTACAGATAAAAATAGATCTTGATTTTAATCAAGTTCAGTATACTTTACTTAGTAATAGTATTGATCTTAGTGTAAACGAGTTCAAAGAGTATTTTGAACTATTCTTTCAGTTTGCATCAACATTAAGAAGCTGGGTTAATAACGGGTTTACTATAAAAGAACTAGAAGAATCAATATCTAGTAGTAAAAAGGTAGGTAGAAATGAGCCTTGCCCATGTGGTAGTGGAAAGAAATACAAAAAGTGTTGTTTAAACAAACCAATAGATGATTTTATTGATTCACAAATAAGCAATGAAAATGTTTTTAATGTATCTCGTGAGAAAAAGAAAAAAGTCGAAAATGATTTAATTAATCAAATGAAAAAAGTATATATTTCTATATCTGAAATTGAAGAACCTTCACTAGAAGATTTAATTTCAGACATTAGTAACTTTGGAGCAGAATTCATAATCAATCAGAAACCACAAGAAATTCTAGGTAGTCTGCTTTTTGTTTTATTTAGGATACATCGTATCGATTTCTCAGAAAAAACTCAGGAGAAACTATTAAAAGCATTGAGAGTTTATGGTAAACGTGCCCCATTAGAAATATTATCTTTTTACATAGAAAACAATTGTTTAGGTATTTTTTCAAAATTAGATTCACCTGAAATCAAATCAGTAATTAATAAAATATATATTCATAATGGATTGCAACCCTTTTCAAAAATACCAGTAAAGAATCCTTTTAAATTTTTAACAACAATATATGAAGATATGTTTTATGATGAGAGCTTAGTATATAGATATGAACAAGTG
>JAFLJX010000098.1 GCA_022712785.1 Mycoplasmatota bacterium
TTCCGATCTAGCAAAAAAGACTTATATATCTTATTATATAATCATGCTAATAATGTAATTGAGGAAGAAGTATACTCAGAAGTTAACTTCGCTGATAGAGATGTTTTAAATCGTTTATATAAAGGTACTATTGCCAATATAGATTCATTTGAAAAACATCCATTATTTGTTAAGTTCGAAGAACAAAACGCTTTAGTTGAAGATCCAGAAATCATTAAAGCTACTTTGGCTAGTTCTCAAGAAAAAAGAGTTAGAGTTTATGAGAAGCTATTTAATGATATAGATTATTACTTATTTAGTGATACTATTAATGTTGATAGAAGTATAGATGTTATTAAATGGACAATTGATAGATTAACTGATGATTGGAAACTTCAACATAACACTGATATGAAAAGTTATGCTTTCGAACAACTAAGCATGGACATCTCATATTACTTAGATTTATTTAGAAGTGCATTCTACAGATAGAAGTTTAAAGGAGAATTCAAATGAATTCTCCTTTTTTATTTGATATATATTTAAGTGTTTTTATAGATTGCTGTCATGGGAATAATAAGAAATACGATCCAACTCAAATGCCAAAGGTTAAAGAAATAACCAACCAGCATGAATATTGTTAATGCGATAAACGGAGTTAGTGCAACTATTCTTTGTTTATTTCCTACCTCAGTTGATATAGCATATACAGGTATTGCTAGGAAGAACAACCAAGAAATTGTCCAAACACTAAAAATAAATCCTACTGCTAAGAATGCAATTAAACTTAATACTACAACTAATCTATATCTTTTAGGCATGTTCCCATCAATGCTCCAATCACTTTTGTAAAGTGAGAATAACCCAAACGGTACTAGTGCGAGCAATGCATACTCCCAAGAAGTTTCTGTATATAATAAAATATATAAATATCCTGTTACTCCACCAATTAGAAGAAATTCCCAAAGTAACATAACTTTTTTATTAGGATAATTAAATATTCCAAACATTGGAATAATTAAAAATACTACCCAACCTTCAGCAAAGTATCCATAATATCCTAACACAGTATAAGCTACTACTGCAATAAATGGACTAAGAGCTGTTAATAAATCAATCTTTCTCATTGAGTATCTAGAATTCCATATTCCAAGAACTGGAATAATTAAGAATACCATCCATCCAGGATGCCATAAATCAAATACGAATCCAAGTAATAAGAAAGTAACAGTTGCTCCAAATGGACTTAACGCAGTAGATAAATGATCTTGTTTTGTTTTACCCATACTCATAATTATTGCTGTCACAGGAATAATTAAGAATATCATCCATCCTGGATGCCATAGATCAAATCCAAATCCTAATATAAGAAATGTTATTGTCGCAACAAAAGGACTTAAAGCTATTACTTTTTCAGATCCTGGTAAAGGTCTTTCAATTTTCTTATGACCTTCAGTTAAATCTCTAATAATACTTCTTGGATGACCTAGTTTCTTTTCAACTTCATCTTCATAGTAACCTTTCTCAATCCATTCATCATACATCTCTGAATAATCATTAATTATATCCTGTTTTTCAAATCGATCCATTTGATAATCATCTAGTAATATAGATAAATCTTTTAAGTATTTACTTTTCATTTTCATTACCTCCTAATATTCGATATACACCATCTAAAAACTTTCTCCATTCACCTTCGTATTCAGATAACTTTAAAGTACCTTCTTCAGTTATTGAATAATACTTTCTAGGTGCTCCTATATTCATAGACTTTGTATATGTATCAAACAAACCTTGTTTAGTTAATCTACGGAGAATTGGATATACTGTATTTTCATTAACTTCTATTTCTTGACTTATGGTATCAATCAATTGAAAACCATACATGTCTTCTCTTGAAATCATTTTTAAAACACACATCTCTATAATACCTCTTTTAAACTGAGAGTTCATTATAAAACCTCCTTTACTGTGTGTAACACAATTATATATTATCATCTTACTGTGTGTAACACAATAACTATTTTTATTTTCGCAAATAATGCATAAAAAAGGAGACAAATTTGTCTCCTTTAATGTCAATATTTATGTTTGTATTTAATCTACACAGAACCCACCGAACTAAATAATACACCCCAAAATAGAATCGTGAATGCAATAGCAACTACTGCAAGTATTAACTGCAAAACTAATAAGTTCTTCAATGATTTATTAGTTTGTGCTCCCAATAATAATACTAGCCACATTACGATATTCACTACTGGAATTACTGATAAGAAATAGAATACAAACCATGCCCCTACTGAAACATCTTCTTGTTGAAACATATAACCCCTTCTTTTTTATCCAAATTAATTATATCAAATATTTATTTGCAAATCAAATATTTGATATAATTAATTTGGATTGATGGTATCGTATTAAATGAGAAAACCACTCATTGAGTGGTCTCCCTTCCGGACTATAGCGGATTTCTCTTTAATCAATTCTAACATTATTGATGTTCATTTATCAACTTTAATAACTTGAAACAATAACAATTGAAAACTTCAAGTAGAAGAGACAAAAACCGCAATAAAAAAGCCTTTAAAAGGCCTTTTTACCAGGAAGCCGACGTACTTACCATACGTTAACTATCTCTAGCGGTTTTTCCTGTTAATCAGAGAACACTTTCATGTTCCTGCATCTATATTTTAAACCATAATTTACACTAAGTCAAGATAAATGAGTTCCCTTGGAAAAATCTACAAAGTGAGCATTCTTTTGTAAGTATGTACTAAAAGATATTCCTTTTTCATATTCTCTCCACATTGTGTTTGCAAGCAAGTCAGCTGCTTGAACTAGATAATGATTTTTAGAATCGCAATATTTTACCTTAACACTTATGTCATGTTTTGAAACTTTCTCCCTTGTATTTGTAACAGGGTCAAGATACTTCTCAAAATTAATACTATTGTAAAGATAATCTACCAAGGAGTCCTTTGCACTAACAGCAATATTTTGATTATCTATTAATAAAATGAGTTCAGTACAGTCTGCAAAATATCCTTTTAAGAATAGTCCCACAACCAAAAATTTTATCGTGTAGTTTTTATATCTAACAATATCCTTTGGTGTTTTTAAAGCCAACCCTGGATACTTATCTTGCTCTACCTTAATAAATATCTGCTGATTATTCTTTTTCAAATTTTGCAAAAGGTGCTTCCTATGTTTGTTTCTTATATTACTTCCTTTTATCTCATCTCCATAATGATTTTTATTTGAAGATATAATTTGTTCAACTACAGTTCTATAATTATTTCTAAGTATAGGAAGCTTTAGTTCGTTTACAATGAGTCCTCCATAGAAAAAGTACTTGTCCCCGCTATTATGATGTAAATTCCCTGAATCATCTAAAAAAATGTAATATTTCAACTCTATCATCTTCCTTCATGTCCTAATAATATTTTGTCCTATTCAATACTAATATCGTAACGTGAACACTCCCTCACTTAATTGAGTAACTCAATTTGAAGCAAGGGATTCTTAGGTTGTGCGAGCTACTACTCGCAAGATTACTAAGCTATCGAGGCTATTCCGTCCTCTATTGTTTTTGTTAAGTAAGAAATCATTCCTTGAGTAGCTATATTAATTGCTGCGTTATGATCTCTATCCATGACATTACCACATTCGCAAGTATATACTCTTTGTGACAATGGTAATGTCTTTTTCTTTGTTCTACAATTACTACATATCTTACTAGATGCGTAGTACTTATCAACTTTGTGTAGTATCTTACCTGCGTCTTCACATTTATATGATAAGTAGTTCACAAACTTACTATAACTAATGTCAGCTATTTTTTTACTAAAATATTTGTTTTTCATCATTTCTGTAAGATCTAATGTCTCTACTGAGATGATATCATAATTATTGACAAGTCTTCTTGACTCTTGATGTAAAAAGTCATCTCTTTGATTTAATATCTTCTCATGTATTCTTGCTACTCTTAATTTCTGTTTATAATAATTGTTACTTCCTTTCACTTTATGGGAAAGTTTTTTTTGTGCTTTGGCTAATCTTTCTAATGAATTGATGTAGTACATTGGGTAATTGGCTTTCTTACCCATCGTATTAACGTAAAATCCATTTAATGAAAAATCTAAACCAATTACTTTTTGAAAATCTTTATCTATATTAAAAATCTCTTCTTCATATTCTATTCGAAGAGATACATAATATTTATTTGATGCATTCTTTGATATAGTTGCGGCTTTGATAATTGAGTTGTCAGGTAACTCTCTATGTTTACGTAATTTTACTATTCCTAGTTTTGGTAATTGTATTCCATTGCCTTCCCATCTAACATTATTATTAGTTGTGTGAGTTGTATAAGAATGTCTCATATTCTTCTTACTTTTATATCTAGGATATTTATGAGTACCTTTATAGAAATTAGAAAATGCATTCTTCATATTCAACCAAGCACTTGTGAGTGCTTGTGAATCTACTTCCTTTAAATATGGATATATTGTTTTATAGTAAGCAGGTGTTAGATATGTATGTGATTTTAATAAGTCAGGATAATCTTTAAACAATTCGTATATTGCTTCTTTTTCATTTAAAAGAAGATTATGTATTTTACGAGTTGATCCAAATGTTTTATGTATAAGTTCTTTTTGTATGTTGTTTGGATATATTCTATACTTGTATCCTTTTCTCTTCATCACATTCACCTTCTTTCCATTAAAAAAAACCGTGCAAACTAGAATACAAAACCCAATGATTAGGGGTTTTAGGTTATATTCTCGGCACGGCTTAATATTATAATCATTTATGTATTAATTATATTTCATTCACTATGTAAAGTAAAGTTTTAAAATTAGAAGCATTACATCAAAACATCAATTGAAAATAATTCATAATTAAAAATTGGTTTATTTCATCCCCCACTTAACTAGTTTGAAGAGGGAGTTTTCTTAAACAATGTTGATAAAAAAAGAAAGCAGTAAATGACTTCTAAACAAACATAATGGATTTCCAATCCATTATTCACCAAAAAAGAAGCAAGGTTTTCACCATTACTTCTTAATATAATATCCAACACCTATTGTTTTAGGTCCAGCGTGTGCGCCAACTACAGCAGTTAGCGGCATAGAAAACACATCTTTTAATTCAGGATCGTTTTCTTGTAGTCTACTAAATATATAATCTCTAGTATCAGGATTATTTGCGTGAATTATAAATGGTTCAACGTTTAACCCTTTAGTTTCTTTAAAGTATAAATCAAGAATATGTTCAATTGCTTTTTTAAATGTTCTGATTTTTTCAACTGTCACAACTTTTCCGTCATCAATAGTTAAAACTGGTTTAAGTTTTAATGCATTTCCAATAAATCCAGAAGCATTTGATAATCTACCATTTTTAACAAGATATGTTAATGTATTTACTGCGAAATACATTTTATTATTGTCTCTTATATAATATAACTCTTTTGTAATGTCTTCTACACTTCGTCCGTCTTTAACCATTTTCGCAGCTGTTAGAACCATTTTTGCTTGTGGAAAAGCTAGAGACTTAGAATCAAATACTTTTACATCCAGCTCTTCAACTTCGTTCGCAGCCATTAATGCTGCGTTAAATATCCCACTCATCTCTTTTGAGATAGTTATTACTATAGCGTCAGTATATCCTTCTTTTACTAATTCTTCA
>JAFLJX010000099.1 GCA_022712785.1 Mycoplasmatota bacterium
AGGTACTCTTGACGGTGCTAATGTTGAAATTGCTGAACTAGTTGGTAAAGAAAACATTGTGATCTTTGGGTTAACAAGTGATGAAGTTAATGAACTAAATAAATCTAATACTTATAATCCAACGGATTATTACGAGAACAATGAAGATTTAAAACAAGTAATTGATCAATTAACAAATGGATTCTTTGATAATGTAGATGAATTCGAATTTGCTGAAATTAGAGAAAAATTATTACTAGTTGATAGTTACTATCTCCTAAAAGATTTTGATGGATATAGAAAAGCACATGAAGAAGCTAATGAAATGTATAAAGACGAAGAAAAATGGCTTGAAGCAAGTATAATAAATATTGCTAAGAGTGGATATTTTTCAAGTGATAGAACCATTTCACAATATGCTAATGAGATATGGGGCATTAAGAAAATTAAATAAAATAAATGGCTTTAGTTAGCCATTTATTTTTTTATTTATATAATACTTCTCAATTGATAAATGTTATTGTATAATATGCCTATAATTACTATGCGGTATAAAGGAGGAAACCATATGAGTTACTGGGGATTAGGCATTTTTGAGAATGATGATGCTCAAGATTTAATAGATGAGTTTGAAGAACAAAACTCTTTCTCTGTTTTAGTATCTGCTATCGAATTAGTAATAACTGATGACTTAGTTGAAGTTGAAGTGGTTAATCAAGCAGTCGCTGCTATTGAAATCGTCGCAGCTATATATGAAAGTAAATCAGACAGTTTTCCTGAACTTGAAAGTATGACATATAGTGAGTTAGTTTTTAACTTTAATAATAACGTAACTAAAACTGTTTTATCTTTATGTGAAGATGCAATGGCTATTATTACAAGAATGGAAGATAATATGCAAGTAGAGATATTAGACAATCAGGGATTACTTGAAGACTGGTTAGATAATATTGATGATTTATCGGAGAGATTATTTTAATTAAAAGTACAGAAATGTACTTTTTCTTATAAGAGTTGACAACATCTTTATTTTAAACTATACTATGATTGAATTAATCTTCAGGGCAGGGTGTGATTCCCGACCGGTGGTATAGTCCACGAGCGTGATAAGACGCATGAACAGGTGTAACTCCTGTACCGATAGTATAGTCTAGATGAAAGAAGATATTATTTTAATATATCCCTTTTTTAACGAGCCTAACGAAGATTTAATTCGTTAGTTTTTTTATTTTAAAGGAGGAAATATCATGAAGAATAATACTAATAAATTAGTAACTTTAGGAATTTTATCTGCACTGGGTACTGTATTGATGCTTATAGAAATTCCTTATCCTTTAGTTCCTTGGTTATTACTTGATGTAAGTGATGTTGTTGTCCTTGTTGTTTTTATGCTTTATGGATGGAAAGAAGCTGCAGTAGTTGGGATTTTAAAAGCTCTTATCCACATTATGGTAAAGTTCTCTGGTACACCTTATGCTATTGGAGAAATAACAGCAATGATTGCAAGCATGTCTTATGTTTTAGGAATGTACTTAACAACTAGCAAATTGAATCTAAATCGTTATTTCTCAGCAATAATTACAGTGTTACTTATTACAGTTACATTAACAACACTTAATTATCTATTTATTACACCAATTTATTTTGGAGCTTGGTCATTTATTGAGTTTAAGGAATGGATTGCTCCAGAATACTTAGATGTAGCTGTTGGGAAAAACTATTTATCATTTGTGTTAGCTGCTTATGTTCCATTTAACCTTATTAAAGGTGCAATAGTTATGTCAGTGTATTATGTAGTGCGAAAATCAATTTTATCAATTAAAACCACGTAAATATATACTAAAACGCTCCTTATCGAGCGTTTTTCATTTGTTTTAAACTTTTATATTTGTTATACTGTTACAGAGGTGAGTTCTATGTATAATAAAGCACTTGAAGCAAAGAAATATATTGAAAAACAGTTTAGAGGAAATCCCGAAACTGCTATAGTTTTGGGGAGTGGGTTAACTAGTATTATGGATGAGTTAACTGATAAAGTTGAAATGCTTTATGAAGATATTCCTAACTTTATGGTGAGTACGGTAAAGGGTCATGTATCCAAATTAGTATTTGGTATACTAAATGGAAAAGAAGTTCTACTAATGAGTGGCAGATTCCATCTTTATGAAGGATATACAATGAGAGAGATTACTTTTCCTATATATGTATTTAAACTTCTTGGTATAAAAAACCTAATACTAACAAATTCATGTGGTGGAATAAATATAGATAAAGTAAAACCAGGATCCTTAATGGTTGTAAATGATTTTATTAATCTAATGCCATCAAATCCTTTAGTTGGTGTAAATGATGAACGATTTGGAACAAGATTTCCTGATATGACTGAACCTTATAGTCTAGAACTAAGAAAAATAGCAAAAGAAAAAGCTAAGTTGCTAGAAATCCCTTATATAGAGGGGATATACGCAGGATTTATTGGGCCATATTATGAATCGAAAGCAGAAATACAAATGATTAAAGGTATGGGTAGTGACGCTGTAGGAATGTCAACAGTACCTGAAACAATCGTGAGTAACTACTTAGGGTTAAATACTCTCGCATTTGCGACTATAACAAACATGGCAACTGGAATTCAAAAAATGAAACATTCGCATGACAATGTTGTTAAAATGGCAAATATTGCTAGTAAAAATTTAGCACTTTGGATTAAGTTAATTGTAACTGAGTTATAAAGACTAATAACACTTGAGAAAAGTGTTATTTTTTTATTTCTCTTGACATATTGACGGGGTGTCAACTATAATATTGACAGGGTGTCATTTTGGATACTTATAAATACTAAAAGGAGAAGTACTATGGATAAATATACATCATTTATTTTTAAATATAAAAAGCAATTAATTGTATTGTTTTTTATATTGAATATCGTTTCATTAATCGGGATAACAAGAATTAAATTAAATACAGATTTTTCAATGTTTGCACCTGACGAATCAGTATATCAGGATAAGCTTGATGAATTGGAAGAAGTATTTGGTGAGTTAAATCAAATAATTGTATTAGTAGAACACAGTCAAGTGGATTCTGTTACTATGTCAGACTTGAGATTGATTCAAAGTAGCTTGGAATTAATGGACAATAATGTATATGTTCAAGGAGTTGCGCCTGAGACTATTAAAATGAATACTGAACTTGGTCCAGTTGATGTAGCTTTTGAAGATATATCTGGGAATGATTTAATTTCATATTACAATGCATTTGGTGAATTTTCTCCGTTGATTCAAAGTGATGAAGTTTACTATTCAAGTTTCACTGTTTTTATTAATAGTGAATTTGGTAAAGATGATGTAGGTGAAATTGAAGATTTATTAGGAGAATTTAGTTATTCTTCATATGTATCTGGAGATGCATATAATCAGAATAAAATAAGTGATTATATAATCAAAATATTATTAATGTTACCACCTTTAACTATTTTAACTATTCTTTTAGTTTTTAGATGGCAAATGGGTGCTTTCAAACCAACATTTATGAGCATTTTACCTGCAGGGATAGGTTCTTTATGGACTTTCGGGTTGATAGGATGGATTGGAAATGAGATATCTATATTAACAGCAATTGTTCCTATATTTATCATAGTAATTGGGAGTGCTGATGGGCTTCATTTTATGTCCCACTTCCAAGATTCTAAAAAAGAAGGGAAAGATAATAAAACAAGTCTAAATGAAACTCTAAAACTTGTAGGTATTCCAATGATTGTTACTACATTAACCTCAATGGCTGGATTTATATCTCTATTATCTATGAATACGGACAGTATTTGGGATCTTGCTATTTTCTCTGCGGTAGGAATATTATTCGCAGGTATTGCAACATGGTATGTCTTACCTTTAGTACTTACCAATAATATTAATGTTTTACCTAAACATGAGAATAAAAAAAGTTTAGATTTATCAGTGTATTTAAGAAAAATATGGGGTATACCTTCACTAGTTATTATCCTAATTATATTAGTAGGGGCATTCTTTACTTTTTCTAATATTAATAATGAATTTAACATGTTGATGGTCTATAAGGATTCAACAATTGTTAGTACTAATGCTGAAAAAGTTCAAGAAGTAAATGGAGGTAGTATTCCAATTTATGTAACAGTTTATTTGGAAGACTCACCAATATCTATTGAAAGCTTAAATGTAATTAATTCATTAGTAGAAGAGTTAGAAGGATTGGATGAAGTAAGTAAAGTTGTTAATCCATATAAATTAATGGACATAGTTTACAACTTAAGCGGTACTGGAGAGATACCAAATGATACTGCACTTAATATGATATATACAAATATTGCAAGTGATCCTAATAGTACAATGCATAACTTAATTTCAGTTGAAGATTCAGTCGTAAGACTACTTGTGTTCTCAGAAGACTTAGATAATGATACATTATTACTTATTGAGGAGACGGCAGTTAATTTTAATGATTCTGCAAGTGTAACGGGAGTACAATATTTAATGATGGATTTAAATGTGAATATTGGTGTTATGCAGTTGTATAGTATATTTTTAGCATTGGGCATTGTATTAGCAATGTTGATTATCACTTTAAAAAGTTTCAAAATTGCAGTATACAGTTTACTTCCAATTGTAATAACAGTTATAGCACTATATGGTTTTTTAGGGGCTACAGGAATTCCACTGAATATCACTACAGTTATTATATTTAGTATAACTATCGGAGTTGGAATAGACTACGCTGTACATTTTAGTAGTGTCTACAAGTACTACTTAAAAGAAACAAATAATAATAAACTAGCTATTGAAAAAGCATATGGAAATTCTTCAAGACCTATAATCACAAATTCACTAGGAATATCTTTAGGATTAAGTATTCTTATGTTATCCCCATTAACAATTCACTTTAATATTTCAATATTAATGTGGGTTAGTATGATTGTAAGTGTAGTAATCACTTTGACTCTATTGCCTACAATTTTCGGATTAAGAAAGAAAGGATAATTATTATGCCAAAAAAAATGTTTTATAACATACCTTTAGAGAAACAAGATATGTTTATTAATGCAGCAATTGATGAGTTTACTTCAAAATCATTTGAAAATACAAGTGTGAATTCAATCATAAAGAAAGCAAACATATCTCGAGGATCTTTTTATAATTACTTTGAAGATATTGAAGAGTTATTCAACTTCATCTTTGATAAGGTTAGAAAAGAACGATTTATCTTTGCAAATGAAATAATTAAAAAATGTAATAGAGACTACTTTATTTTTATTAAAAAATTGTTTGCATATGATTTTGATTCTTATAAAAGTAAAGGCAGATATTCGTTATTTAGAAACTTTATTCACTACATTGTAGTAAATAAAAAAGGATCAATTAGAGATATAATTATTAGTCCTCTAAATTCAGATTTCATGGACAGTAAAGAAAACTTACCATCAGTATTTGATTTCAAAAAGTATGGAATGGGTTTAGAAGAATCGTTAGATTTGATTGAAATGACGATGATTATAGCTGTAAATACATTTTTAAAATCTGAATCAGATGGATTATCAAAAGAAGAAGTACTAAGAGTGTTTAATCAAAGAATGAATATAATTGAATTTGGAACAAGAAAGAGGGATGAGTAATATGATTGTAATACCGTTTTTAATAGTTTTTGTATTATTGGCAATTTATAAAGGACAATGGGTTAGAAAGCATAATGTAAAACTTTACATTATAGCTGTTGTATTGGCTATAGTTACTTATTTTATGATAGATAAGGTAAAAATAGTAGAACCATTTATCCAAGGGTACTTAGGTTTAAGTTTGTTGTATATTGTAATGTTTACTGGTGCTTTGAAAGATAAATCAAAATTAAAAATTAAATTTGTTTCAGTCAGACGTGAGTATTCAATTTTAGGATTTATATTTATCTCTACACATGGAATAAGATACTATCTAGAATACTTTGGAAATTCGCCAGCAATTGAAAGATTGCTAGGAGTAGTAGCATTCTTAATAATGGTTCCATTATTTGTGACATCATTTATGAAAATAAGAAAGAAAATGAGTCGTAAGTCTTGGGTTAATCTTCAAAGATTAGCTTATGTTGTTTATGTGCTAATATTTATCCATATATTATTAATGGCATCTATGCCAAACTTACTTGTATATATTGTTTTGTTTGTACCATACTTCATATTAAAGGTAACAAAGGAAGTTAAAAAATATAAGAGTAATATACAAGATAAATAATATCTATATATTACCAGCGTATTAATTGTAATTGTTCTAATTTTGAATTAGAATAATAGAGAAGAAATTAATAGGAGGAAATTAAAAATGAAATTTGAAAATGATTTTTATGTAACAGGAGCAAAAGTAGGGAAACCTGCACCTAAATTTGAAATGGATGCTGTATTACCAACGGGAGATTTTTTAGACCGTTTTGGTAAAGTAAACCTTGACGACTTGTTAAAAGAAGGAAAATGGGTAGTATTATATTTCTATCCACTTGATTTTACATTTGTTTGTCCAACAGAGATTAAAAGATTTAATGCATTAACTGCTAAATTCCAAGAAATGAACGCTGAATTAATCGCATGTTCAACTGATTCTGTATTTAGTCATTTAGCATGGCAAGAAAGAAGTGATTTAGAAAGACTTAAACATATTCATGCATCAGACAATAATCATGTAGTAAGTGAAGCTTACGGAATATTAGATGATGAAAAAGGTATCGCATGGAGAGGAACATTTATTATTGCTCCTGATGGAACTTTAAAAGCCGCTCATGTAAACCATGGTGAAGGTGGAAGAAATGTTGATGAAGTTTTAAGAACTTTACAAGTATTCCAAAAAGAAGTAGAAGGAGAAATGGTTCCTTGTGGATGGAATCCTGGAGAAGATTTACTTTAAGATTAAATAATTTAGGTGATTGCTATTTGGCAATTACCTTTTTTTGTTTGATTTATTAAAATGATTTATGTATAATGATATTTGGGAATGATGTTCTCCCTTAGTTAATTCTAAAACTGCATTCTGTGCTGATGACTTCTACCTATCTGGGTGAAGTATCGGCTTTTTTAATATTTATAGAAATGAGGAATTACTATGTTGTTAAGTTTGGCTTTAATATTCACCATTGGATTAATACTTGGTGAAATATTTATTAAGATGAAATTACCAGGATTTATAGGAATGATAATTACTGGAATAGTGTTGGGTCCATTTGTACTTAACTTGATTGATTCTAGTATCCTAGATATATCTGGAGATTTAAGAGAAATAGCATTGATAGTTATTTTAGTAAGAGCTGGATTAAATCTAGATATTAGTGATCTTAAGAAAATAGGGAAACCTGCTTTATTAATGTCATTTATACCTGCGACACTAGAAATAATCGCAGTCATAATTCTTGCGCCTTTGCTATTTAGTATTTCATATTTAGATGCAGCAATCCTCG
>JAFLJX010000249.1 GCA_022712785.1 Mycoplasmatota bacterium
TCCTTTTGGTAAATGTTCTAAGATAGTGAAAATATCACAAATACCTTGAGTTGGATGGTTATAATATGTCATTGCATTTAATACAGGAACAGTAGCGTGTTTAGTAAATTCTTCAATTATACTATGTTCTTTTGTTCTAAACATTATTCCAGCACACATACTTGATAATATTTTCGCAGTATCTTTTAATGCTTCGTGTGATCCAAAATGGATATGTTCAGGAGCTAAGAATAAAGCATGCCCACCAAGCTCATGCATTGCATTTTCAAATGATACTCTTGTTCTAGTTGAAGGTTCCTCAAATAACATAGCAAGTGATGCCCCTTTCAAAAGTTGTGGTACGCATCCATCGTTATATGCATTTTTTAATATTTTAGTTAACTCTAATATATCCAGTAATTCTTGTTTTTTAAAATTTATATTTTCAGTTAAATGTCTTACATTGTTTTCCATTATATATTCTCCTCGTATTATTACTAGTAGCTTATTATTGTTCCTGTTTTAAATTTTAATGCATCTTTTGCTTTATTTAATGACGCTATTATTGAAATCCCTTTTTTGTTTTTATTAACAAAAGCCAAAGCAGCTTCTACTTTTGGTAACATACTACCTTTTGCAAAATGTCCAGCTTTTAACAACTCTTCTAATTCTTTTACTTTAATTTCCTTCAAATCAATATGATTTGGTTTTCCAAAGTTAATTGCAACATAATCTACTGCGGTTAAGATACATAAAATATCTGCATTAACTATTTCAGCAAGTTTTGATGAAGCAAAGTCTTTATCAATTACAGCAGGAACTCCAAAGTATTCATCTTCTCTCTTGATTACTGGAATACCACCTCCGCCAACTGTGATAACGATTGTTCCATTTTTTACTAATTCTTCAATAACTTCTTTCTCAACTATATCAACCGGCTTAGGACTTGGAACAACTCTACGGTATCCTCTACCTGAGTCTTCAACCATTATATATCCAAATTTATCAACTTGTTCTTTTGCTTCAAATTCATTCATAAAAGAACCGATTGGCTTACTCGGATATTTAAATCCTTGATCGTTTTCACTTACTTCAACCTGTGTGATTAGAGTTACTACATTTTTATTTATTTTTCTACTTAGCAATTCATTCTTAATTGCATTTTGTAGATGATACCCAATATAACCTTGGCTCATTGCTCCACATTCAGGAAAGGGCATATTTACATTACTCATTTGTGTATTTATCATTCCTACTTGAGGACCATTCCCATGAGCAATAATTACTTCATTCCCATCTTCAATAAGATCGACTATTGGTTTAACAGTTTCTTTAACAAGTTCTATTTGCTCAGAAGCAGAACTTCCAAGTGCATTTCCTCCAAGTGCTATTACAACTCTCATGCGTTTCCCCCTAATACTCTGATTTTTTTTATTTTATTTGCTAATACACCGAATATAACAAATTATAAGTTTATGCACAATGCGTATTGCATATTTAGGCAAAGTGTGAAATAATTAGAAATATGTTACATATTAAGTAAATTTGTTACACAAGGTGAGGAGAAAGCCCATGTATTCCAATTTCTATGAGTTAACCAATGAAAAATTGGATTCATTAAATTCAAACGAACAAAAAATTTATGACTATATTGCTTCTAACATTAGTAAAGTAAAGAAGATGACAATTAGAGTTCTTTCGGAACATTGTTATGTTTCTACAACAACTATTTTTAGATTAATCAAGAAATTAGGATTTCTTAGTTATTCAGATTTTATCGATGTTTTAAAACTATCTGATTTTAACTTTCCAAAAGCTGAAATTCCTGAAGTTTTTTACCGCAGAACATATAATGAAGAATATATAAAAAATTTTATGGAGTCTATAAGAGTTATTAGCCAAGAACAAACTGATGATTTTAATGCTCTCCTTGATAAAATGCCTACAGTGTTCTTATTTGCAAGAAAACTAAATCAAGCCGCAGCAGTATATACTAAATATATTTTAGATTCATTAGGATATGTCGTTGTATTCCCCCAACATGAATACGAGTTTAAAGCTTGCATTGATCAAGCTAAAGATGGTGATTTAGTATTTGCAATTTCATTTTCTGGAATTCATCCTATAATAATTAATACTCTCCAAGAAATGAAAATAAGAAAGGAAATAAATATAGTTTCAATTACTAAAGCTGGGAATAATATTCTTCAAAATATGAGTAATATTAACTTCTATATGTTTGCGGATACCGCTGTTTATAATGGCATTAACCTAACATCAAGAATATCAATGATAGGAATTGTAGAAACATTATTTTATAATCGGTTTACCAGACAAAATAAAAGAAATAATGAATAGAATTAAAATGGAACATATATAATAGACACTTTTAAAAAAGGCATCTATAAGAATTAGTTTCCTTAAAACGATATCAATTAAAAAAGAAACATAATAGATAATGAAATGTCTATTATGTTTCTTTTTTAATTGAAAAGAGTAGAACATTAGAGTGTTCAAGAAGTGAATATTATGACTGGATTAAACTAGGTAGGCTGGAGTATAAAGTGTTTCATGTGACTACTAATCAATTGGTGGTAGAAATTTACAACAAGAATTTTAGTTGTGGAATAAGATAAATTAGAATGCATATAAAAGCGCATAGGGTATACCTAATAAAGAAAACATATACCGCTATATAAAGATTAACGGAATGGAATTTATATTGGTTTTCTTCCCATATAAAATACCTCCAAAGTAAGATCGGAA
>JAFLJX010000100.1 GCA_022712785.1 Mycoplasmatota bacterium
ATCAACTACCATATTACCGCTTGCTTCTAATAGTTTACCGTTGTTATTTATCACACATTTCTTCATTAAATCATTAGACATGTTATCAAGCATAATAATATCACATTCAGTGTCTAAAGCCTCCAAAAATTGGTTATAATCCTCAACTTCAACTTCAATTTTTATTGAATGGTCAATCTTTGATTTTATAATTTCAACAGCCTTAGTAATTGATCCCGCAGCTTTTAGATGATTGTCTTTAATCATTACTTGATCACTTAAACTATAACGATGATTTGTTCCACCGCCATGTAACACTGCCATTTTGTCCAATATTCTTAAGTTAGGCGTTGTTTTTCTTGTATCTAAAATCTTAGTGTTTAAATTACCAACTTTAACAACAAATTCATTTGTTAAAGTTGCTACTCCACACATCCTCTGAAATAGATTTAGAGCAACTCTTTCACCTTTTAAAATAGAACTAGATTTACCGCTAATTATAGCGATTACGTCACCAATGTCTACCTTAAACCCATTGCCGTTTATTACTTTAATATATATATCTTCATCAACTATATTAAATACTCTTTTCATTACTTCTACACCACTGATTATACCAGATTCCTTAGCTACAAAAAAACCTTCGCTAACCTCATTTGTGAAAAGATTATCTGTAGTTATATCAATAGTTGGTATGTCTTCTTTTAATGCATTTATGATTATATTATCAATAGTTTTATGCATAATAGTCTCCTATATATTAAGATCAAGTTGCTCGTAAACAACTTTTTTATTTTTTGATTCAAATAGTTTAATCCATTTAGCGCTTCGACCCTTACCAAGTGGTCGAATTTTTTCTTCGTCTCTTAATCGTTTTAATGTCCGATTAATAGTAGAATCAGATATGTAAGGATGAGCAATTCTAATATCATCTTTACTAAATACATCTTTTAATTTATGGATAGTATTTTCAACATTATTTGACTTATTTAAATGTGCGTCAAATTCATGATCTCTGATTAATAAGTTGATTTTATTATATGCTTGTAGTGATATATTTATTGTAAATCTGTGAAATGGAAGTAATTGACTGAAGCCTTCAACCCAATTATATGATGCATTTCCCTTAACTCTTTGAAATTCGTCTTTGTTTTCATTTAACAATTCCATAAAACTAATGTATTCAAAAGCTTCATAGTTATTAGTTATTAATAGTATATAAAGCAACAATATACCTATTTCTTCATTTTTCTCTTTAAATGGAGCTACATTCACAAAATCAATAAAGAAATTACATGCAATGTATGATATTTCGTACTTATTTTCAATAACGGTTTTTTTATATAAGTCGATCATATCCTCTAAGTCTTCCCTTTTAGATGGTACTTTATTATTTGAAAGCAATAAGTTATGAGTTTTTTTCTCATTTTTAATGAATCCAATTTTTTTATCAGATATTACGTCTGTGTACAAAATTTTAAGTAAATCAAAAACTTCATTTGTTATTAGAGCAAATGTAGAGGTTTCTTTATGTATTTTTGTGAAGACAATCTTTAAATTCAGAATAAATTTCTCGTCCTTATTTTTAGGTAAAACATCTTTATATATCAATGATTTAAGTCTAGTTTCACTAACGTTTAACCCTAAAAATTTAACAAAGTAGTAAGTATCATTACTTATCGTTTGTCGCACCATTACTTGATAATCAGTATTTAGTGTTTCATGATTATAGTCATTCATACCTATAGATTTATAGATGTTAAGATAAGCCATTATAATATCATGTGGTATATGTGTTCTATTGATATTTGATAAACAATTCATTTAATCACCTCATACATAGTTTTTATATACTCTATTTTACTACATTTAGAATAAAATACAATTATTTTATTCGTTTATTATGCTCATTTACTAAAAATATGAGTATGATTAAAGAAAAAGCAGCGAAAGCTGCTTTTTAGTCAAACAATTTTTGTTGAATAATTTCTAAATCATCTTCTTTTACATAGTCACTTATAGGAGTTATTTTATCGTCATATTCAAACTGCTCAATATTCATAAATAAAGGTTTCCCAAATCGTGGTTTAATAAATGATTTACCATTTCCAGATTTATCGATTTTTATATCAAATGCATTAATGGTAACTAATGCTTTTGTAGTATTAACTACAATTTTCGCTCGGTTTTTATATTGTGTTGCATTCATTAAACATAAATCAGTAATCAAGAACGGATTAGATTTAACCTCTTTATAAAGCCTAACACCTTTGTTAGTCCGTTTTTTCTTAGGAATATCTAATACATTAACTCGTTTAATTGTTCCTCTATGTGTAAGAACCAATATATCATTATGATCTTCAAGAACTATACCTGATGCAAGTTTATGTTTTTGAGGTAAGTTCATGCCTTTAACACCTTTTGCAGTTGTACTAGTAATTGGAACTTCGGACATACTCATTCTAAGTCCAAGCCCTTTATTTGAAACAATCAGAACTTCTTTTCCTAGTGACTCTGTTAAATCTATTCCTACAACTTCATCATTTTTATTTAAGTTAATAGCCTTAATAGTTTTTGAGTATCTTGAAACATTAAATTCTTCTAATTTTGTAAGCTTAATTAAGTTAGACTTCGTCACAAAGAATAAGTATTTGTCTGAATTAAAATCTGTGACGTGAATTGTTTTAATAATTGTTTCATCTTCTTCTAATTGAACAATATTATTTATATGAGTTCCCAATTCTTTCCATTTATAATCTGGAATTTCAAATACTGGAAGATATACATAATTCCCTTTATTAGTGAATATAAGTATAGTGTCTAAAGTAGAAACTTCATCATTAAACAGCATTGAATCATCATCTTTAAGAGAAGGTTTTACTGTTGCTTTAAATGATCTTGGAGTTGATCTTTTTATGTAACCTTGTCTTGTAATACCAACTACAACTTGTTCTTCTGTTACTAATTCTTCTTTTAGTATAGTGATTTTTTCAATTTCAGTTTCAATTTCAGATCTTCTTGGTGTAGCAAGTATTTTTATTATGCTAAATAACTCATCTTTTACTACTCTTTGAAGGTCTTCTTCGTTATGTAATATCTTATTTAGCTCGTCTATTGTTATGCTAAGATTCTCATTCTCTTTTTCTAAAGCTCCTATATCAGTATTTGATAACCTATATAATTGTAAAGTAACAATTGCTTCAGATTGTTCTTCTGTAAATTTATACTTTTTAATTAATTTAGACTTAGCATCACGTTTATCTTTTGAAGCCCTAATCAAAGCGATTACATCATCCAAAATATCCATCATTTTTATGATACCATCAACAATGTGTAATCTTTTTTGAGCTTTTCTTAGTTGGTAATTTGATCTATTAGTTACAACAATTTTTTGATGTAAGATATATGCATCAATAATCCTGAACATACCAGTTAAAACTGGTCTTTTATTAATTATTGAAACCATATTGTAGTTATATGATTTAGATAAGTCAGTTTTTTTATGTAAAAAGTTTAGTATAAACTCAGGATCAGCATCTTTTTTGATGTCGATAACAATTCTTAACCCTTCTCTGTCAGATTCATCTCTAACTTCTGAAATTCCATCAATTCTTTTCTTAATTCTAATGTCATCCATCTTACGAACAAGTACTGCTTTGTTAACTTCATATGGTAATTCAGTTACTATTATTGATTTATTTTCAATAACTGCTTTTGATTTTATTATTATTCTTCCTCTACCAGTTTCGAGTGCTTTTCTAATTTGATCTTTACCTTGAACTATTGCCCCTGAAGGGAAATCTGGACCTTTGACAATTTTCATTAAGTCGTCAATTGTCATTTCTGGATCATCAATTCTTTTAATAACTGCTTTTACAATCTCTCTTAAATTATGAGGTGGAATTTCTGTAGCATAACCAGCTGAAATACCAGTAGCACCATTAACTAATAAGTTTGGATATCTTGAAGGAAGTACGGTTGGTTCATATTCCTCATCATCAAAGTTAGGAACAAAATCGACAGTTCTTTTATCAATATCCTTCAATAAATATTCACTCATTTTACTCATTCGTGCTTCGGTATAACGCATAGCTGCTGCACTATCTCCGTCTATTGAACCATTGTTACCATGCATGTCAATAAGTGGATTTCTTATTTTCCATGTTTGTGATAATCTTACCATTGCATCATAAATTGAAGAATCACCATGAGGATGATACTTACCAATAACGTCTCCAACAATACGTGCAGACTTTTTATAAGGCTTATCGCTAAACATTCCAAGTTTGTACATTGAATAAAGTATTCTTCTTTGAACTGGTTTTAATCCATCACGTACATCAGGTAAAGCACGTTCTTGAATAATATATTTAGAGTATCTACCAAATCTTTCACCAACAATATCTTCTAAATTTTCTTTTATTATTTTTTGATCTACATATCTTTCAATTTCTTCAAGTATTTTTCTTTTTGCCATTGTTAGTCCCCGATTACAAAGTTATCTTCAGTACTGAATTCAACATTTGCTTCAATCCAGTCACGTCTAGGCTCAACTTTGTCTCCCATAAGTATAGTGATTCGCTGGTCAGCATCAGCTAAATCTTCAATGTTCACTTGAATTAATGTTCTAGTAGTAGGATCCATAGTCGTATCCCATAACTGAGTTGCGTTCATTTCTCCTAAACCTTTAAATCTTTGAATATTATAGTTTTTATGAGGGGCTGTTAAAACAGATAACTCTTCATCAGTCCATGCATATTCACTAATTGTTTTATTTCTTACTCTTCTTGTTACTTTATATAATGGTGGTAGAGCAATATATACTTTATTTGCTTCTACTAATTCTCTCATATATCTAAAAAAGAATGTTAGTAATAATACTTGGATATGTGCACCATCAGTATCAGCATCTGTCATAATTATTACTTTATCATAATTACATTTTGTTATATCAAAATCAGGACCTAGTCCTGCACCAATTGTATGAATTATTGTATTAATTTCTTCATTTTTTAATACGTCTTCAATCTTTGCTTTTTCTGTATTTATAACTTTACCTCTAAGTGGTAAAATTGCC
>JAFLJX010000101.1 GCA_022712785.1 Mycoplasmatota bacterium
TAATATTGGATTAAGTGTTGGGGATCAAATAACAATAATTTCAAAATTAGCTTCAAATTATATCGTTAGTATTAAAGATGGTCGCTTCGGAATTGATGAAGGTATTGCGAAACTAATTGTTGTAGATTCATGAAAAGAATAGCAATTGCGGGTAATCCTAACAGTGGTAAAACAACTGTTTTCAACACTCTATCTGGTCGAAATGAAAGAATTGGTAATTGGGCTGGGGTAACTGTTGAAAAAAAAGAAGCTAGATTACGTAGAAGATATAATGCATCTTCAGAAGAGGTTTTTATCGTAGATTTACCCGGAGCTTACGCTATGGAAGCTTATACAAACGATGAACTCGAAGCTACTAACTTTATAAAAAATGAACACATTGACGCTATTATAAATATTGTTGATGCTTCAAATCTAGAACGCTCATTATTTTTAACAATGCAGTTAATAGATACTGGTGTTCCCGTGGTAATAGCTTTAAATAAAGCGGATATCACTAAACGAAGAAAAACAAAGATAAATATAGAAGAATTGGAAAAAATGGTTGGGGTTAATATATATTTTACTCAAGCTACCTGTAGTAGAACTTTAATAGAAGTGGTTAATAATGCACTTGAAATTGCAGGAGCAACTATAATGAAAAACAAGAGAGGATACTGGCATGGACAATCAAAACAGAAAAAAGGATATAAAGGATATTGTTTCAAAGGTGGAAAAAAAAGGAACTGATTCAAGTAAAGTAACAAGATCAGATAAAATAGATAGAATTGTAGCAAATAAATATTTAGGGATTTTAATTTTCGCTATTGTAATGTTTGTAGTTTTTACTATATCGCAAACATGGTTAGGACCAATAATTTCTGAAGTTGTTGGAAGTTGGATTGGTACATTTTCTGGATGGGTAGAAACTGGGTTAACTAATATAGGAACTGGAGATTTCTTAACAGGATTAATTCTTGAAGGTGTTATCGGTGGATTTGGTGCTGTAGTTGGATTTTTACCGTTAATCATGGTATTGTTCTTCTTACTAAACCTACTTGAAGATAGTGGATATATGGCACGTGTAGCACTTGTTATGGATCGTTACTTCAAAAAGATAGGTTTAGCTGGAAAATCAATTATTCCTATGTATGTAGGTACAGCATGTTCTATACCAGCGATTATGTCTGCAAGAACAATTAAAAATGAAAAACAAAGAAGAATGACAGTATTATTAACACCATTTGTACCATGTGGTGCTAAATTACCAGTAATTGCATTATTTGTAACTGTCTTCTTTACAGATGCAAGTTACTTAACTGCAATTGTATACTTCATGGCAATAGCTGTTATATTCTTGGCGGGGTATATTATAAAAACATTAACAGGAGCTAACTTCGATGAACAAGAAGATACATTCTTAATAGTTGAATTACCTGAATATAAATTGCCAAGTATAATAAGAGCACTAAAAGTTATGTTAGATAGAGCATGGGCATTTATTAAAAAAGCTGCAACAATTATTGTATTAATGAATGCAATTGTATGGATAACAACAAACTTTAATTTTAGTTTTCAATCAGTAGATCCATCAGATAGTATATTGAGATTCATATCTCAACCTGTTGCATGGTTATTAATTCCTCTTGGATTTGGTGTTTGGGGATTAGCAGCTGCAGCAGTAGCTGGATTTGTTGCAAAAGAAGAAGTTGTAGGAGCATTAGCAGTAATCTTTGCATTTAGTATTTCAGATGATTTAGAAGTTGTAGGTATTGAAGCGACCAGACAAATTTTAAGTACAACTGGTGGATTAACAGCTGTCGCTGCATTCGCGTATATGGCATTCAACTTATTTACACCACCGTGTTTTGCGGCTATTGGTGCAATGAATGCTGAACTTGGTTCCAAAAAATGGACTTGGTTCGCAGTTGGATTACAATTTGGTATTGGATATTTCGTAGCTATCATAATATATCAATTAGGAACATTAATATTTTATCAAGAACTTGGAATTGGATGGTTTGCCAGCATATTCATAATTGCCGCATTTGTTGGAGGATTTATCTATATGAAAAATCTTGCTAAAAAAGGTGAAGGATTAGCTAAAATTGGGTAATGTAGTCGTAAGTGGTATTCTAATTCTACTATTTGGTTCTATTATTTACTATTTACTGCATTCAATAAAAACTAAAGGAACTATCTGTACATCGTGCACGACTTGTCGTGTTGCTAATAAATGTAATGTTGATTCAATTAAAAAGAGTTTACATGAATTCCAAATGAAATAAATATTTGGTATATAAAAATTAAAACAATATTCAATAAATGATTAAATAATTATCAGGCATGTAAATTTTATCCAACTATTTTATATTCTTTTGTAAATAGTTGGATAAACATTCCTCTGAACTATAAAAAAAGAGACTCCTTTTTGTTAAAGTGGAGTCTCTTTTCTATTAATATTTTACTAAATTCTTTTCAAATGCTTCCAAATGTTTAATTGAAGCATCTCTTAATGCTATAAATGTATCTCTAACATCACCAGGTAAATCTTGTTCTAAGAATAAATTATACATATCAATATTAAGAATCTCTGCTATAACCCCGGTTCTAAACGTATCTACCAAATCAACTACAAGGAGTAAATGATTTTCTGCATCATTATATGGAACTTGAAGTTCATATGTATCAAATAGAGGAAGAAGCATTTCTATATGTGAAGCTTCTGCGTTTATGATATTACTAAATGGTTTAGTAATATTAAAATTCGTTAAAATATATTCATATTCAGCAAAAGCTGAATATTCATCTTGAATAGAATACATCAACATTGCTTCTAAACTTAAAATTTCTGTATCCAATGCACTAACACTTCCCCAATCTTCACTATATTCATAACTCTCTTGCAGATCATCATCTATTAATTCTTCAATTACTTTTAATTCTATATCATTAGATTCATCACATGCTGAAAGTAAAGGAACAAGTAACATTATGGATAAAACAATTCTTATTTTTTTCATATATATACCACCTATCTTAATTTTAAAAAAAGAGTGAATATATTTCACTCTTTAACGTTAATACTAAACATCGTCACCATTTTCTAAATCATCTTCAATAGGATTTGGTTCAATATCATCGTTATAATTTTCACTATTTCTATTTCTTTGTTGAGTTCTTGTTTGTCTTCTAGTTTGAGTTTGAATTATTGGTGCTTCAATACCTAACTCTTCATATAATACTGCCATTTCAGCTTTAACTAGTACTAGTGCTTCCTGAATTTCTTCATCAGTCATACTAGCCCAGTCATATGTAACGTTAACTACATCAATTGTTGAAGTAATTTGGAATACTTGATCTTCAGTTAAAGTACTTAAGAACTCTTCACTTGGCCCAGTAAATCCATTTTCTTTAATATTTTCTAAACGACTACCTTTAAACATATTCCCTACTTGTAACATAACTTTACTTGCGGTATCATTTACTACATTGTTAACATTTTCATTTTGCATTGCGACAGTTGAACCGCCACCCATAACCATTGCTACTATTAATAATCCATTCATAATTTGTTACCTCCTTTTTTGGCTTTCATATAAGTAACAAGCGAACTTCAGTTTTTATTGGGATTATTTTAATTATTTTCATAAAAAAATTAGTTTTCATGAAAAATAACCAAAAATGTGATAAAATATTGAAGAGGTGAAATATTATGTT
>JAFLJX010000102.1 GCA_022712785.1 Mycoplasmatota bacterium
AATCAAAGTTAGTTTAGGGTCAATAAAAAAGCTTGTATTATCAAGTGGTAATAAAGAATGAGTTACTGTTTGGCCCCATTTAAATGTCCCACTATCTGGTTCTATTTCACCCTCTAAAACTTTTAGTAATATAGTTTTAGTTAAATCATCACGACCATTAATAGCTACTTTTTCATCTCTATTAACAACAAAAGATACATTTTCGAACATTTTTTTACCTTCGAAAGAAGCTGATAAGTTTTCAACTGTTAAAACATCTTTACCTAGTGCTCTTTCAATATCAAACCCTACGAAAGGGTATTTTCTTGAAGAAGGTACTATTTCATCAAGGTTAATTTTTTCTAATGACTTTTTTCTTGATGTAGCTTGTGAAGATTTAGATGCATTTGCACTAAATCTAGCTATAAATGCTTTTAATTCTCTAATTTTTTCTTCCTTTTTCTTGTTTGAAGACATCATTAATCTTTGTGCTAATTCAGAAGATTGTTTCCAAAAATCATAATTACCTGGATAAAGTTTCACTTGGAAATAATCAATATCTACCATGTGTGTACAAACTTTATTTAGGAAATGTCTATCATGTGAAACAGTTATAACTGTTTTATCAAAATCGAGTAGAAAGTTTTCAAGCCATGTTATAGCCTCAAAATCAAGATGGTTTGTAGGCTCATCTAATAATAGAATATCAGGATTACCAAACAAAGCTTGGGCTAGTAATATCTTAACTTTGTCTTGTCCTACAACTTCACTCATCTTTTTATAAAAATTATCATTATTTACTTTTAATCCATTTAGTAATTTTTCTGCTTCAACTTCTGCATTCCATCCGTCCATTTCAGCAAATTCAATTTCAAGTTCTGCTGATTTCATTCCATCCTCATCGGTGAATGGATCTCTAGAATAGATTTCTTCTTTATCTTTCATTATTTTATATAGTCTTTTATGTCCCATAATTACAGTTTCAATAACGTTGAACTCATCATATTCATAATGATCCTGTTTTAATACTGCCATTCTGTTACCTTTTTCTATTATTACATCACCTTTTGTAGATTCTTTGTCGCCTGAGAGAATCTTTAAAAAAGTAGATTTTCCAGATCCGTTAGCTCCGATAACTCCATAACAATTTCCAGGTATAAATTTTAAGTTAACATCTTCAAAAATTTTCTTGTCTGGAAAAATTAGATCTAAGTCTGCTACTGTGATCATACAATCAACTCCTTGCCTATGATATATTAACACAACAGCAGTAAAAAAACTAGAAAATTGGTTCTTTTTTTACAAAAAAAAGAATAGAAATTATCTACTCTTATTCTTTCTAAAGTTAATAAATGGTATTGACATACTAAACCAAACGGGAAACGATAACAATGTAAATATTGGAATCATATATATAAATGGTATTGGTCTTTGTGTAAGAACTCCATTATACATAGTTTCATATGTTGCCCAAGGTGCAAATATTAATGCAAGATTACTGTATACATCATCATCATTACCCCAAACGCCCATATAGTTTTCTAAATAATCTTTTAACCCTGTTTCAACAAAGAATGCTCCAAGAGCCATATTGTAAATTGCTCCCATCATAACAAGCAAGAACATCCATCCCGCATTTCTAAAATTGGGTTTATGGTGTCCCCATGTTGCCATTAATAATGGAATCATTACTAGAAGTACATGTGCAAAGAAAAACCTAATTGAATTGTATGCAAATATTGGGTCCCCTTCAACTGTATACGGATATGCGAGTGATAAAAACGCAAAGAAGCCACCAACATAATACATAGCATCTTTTGCAAGTTTTGATTTTGATAAATATAAAAACGGATATAACATTGTTGATAATCCACATAAATTAGTAAAGAACAATTGATATGTTTTTAGATCTTCTGCAAATATAAGCCTTGAAAAATGAACTAGCCACACAGCTATAGTTAAACTGAATAAAAACCAGAATTGAACCTTCTTAGATGCTGATCTAAAAGCATAATGAGTTCCAACGATTATCAATGTTGCAGCTATTATCCATAGCAGGTGATTTATAGTAAATATATCTATCATATAATCATCCTATCTTATTGTGTTTTACATAATATTAGTAACTACTAAAGTATACCATTTGCTAATATATCAGTCAACTAAGTTATTAACACGTTTAGATACTTCAATATTTTTCTTAAAAAAAACAACATTTGACTAATCAAATGTTGTTTAGTTTTTATTCTTCGCCTTGTTTAAGAACTTCTGGTTCAGCTGCTTCTTCTTCACCTAATTCTTCATCTTCTTCGATGATTTCACGGTGCATATAAGCTGTAACGATTGTATCTTCAGGATCCTGAAGTACTTTAACACCTTCAGGTAATACTAAATCCTTAACTGAAAATGATCCGTTTTCTTCTAAACTAATAACGTCTAATTCTAAACTTGAAACACCTTTACCAACAGCATACTCAATATCAAGTGTACTTAAGATAATATTTAAATCTAGACCTTTTTTCTTAACTGCTTCAGTATTTAGTAATTCTAAGTTTACATTAGAAGTTAATGTGTCATCTAATGATACTTTTAATAAATCGAAATGAGTTACTTGGTTATAGTTAACTACAGATGTATGTAAGTCTTTTATATATACAAGATGTTTTTTACCTTCTAAATTAACCTCAAAAGTTTTTGATTTACCATTCTCTAAATAATAATGAATAAATTCTGATCTTTGTGCTTTTACTGATTGTGTTTCTATACCTTTTCCATAAAGAACGCCAGGTATTTCTTGAAGAGATACCACTTTGCTTCCTTTTTTTGTACGTAAATTAATGTCCAATTTACACCACTCCTTTATATAATCTTTACTCATTATACCACATAAATTATAAATTACATAACTGAAGATAAAATTAAATTATAACGACTTAAAAAAGTCGTTTAATAATTATTTAACCTCCACCCACAAAGTGTGTAAAAACAACGTCATCACCATCATTTATTAGCACATCAAACCTTGAATGATGAATTACTATATCTGTATTTACAAATACAACTGCTTGTTCAAAGTCTTTTGGATCTAAGTCAGTTAATATATCCTTAAGCTGAAGAATAATATCATTAACTGTCCCTGGTTTTACTTCAAATGTATGTAGTTTATATTTACTTCTAAGCAGGTGTAAAAATCTCACAGTTACCATAATATTACCTCCTCTTTAAAATTCATATATTTATTATATCATATATGGGTAATATTAATAAGTTATCCACTAAAATGATTTATCTTTTAAAAGTTTTATTCTTCTAAATATCTTATTATATACATCTTTAATTCTGTCTTCTGTTATGTGTTCCATGACATCTATTATGTTAAACCATTTAACACCAGAATTTTCATCTTCTTTAATTATCAATTTTTCATCTTCACTAGCAATTAATAAGTAAGTAGCATTCAAATGTAGATGGTCTCCTACAAATAATCCATTCTTTATATGATTTCCAACATAAATAACGTCTAAACTAATAATCTCGTTATTATATGGAACTACTGAACTTATTCCTGTTTCTTCTACCGCTTCTTTCATTGCAACTTCAAGGAGATTTTGATTTGAATCATTATGTCCACCTTCCCAGCCCCAAGAGTTAAAAATATTGTGGTGGATAAAAAGAATTTTATCCATAGATTTATTCAATACAAAAGCAGATGAAGTTACATGTGCAATTAAATTTGATCTTTCCAGACAATCATCATTATGGTTTATAAAGTTCATTATGGCCTTTTTATCTATGATTTCTTGTTCACATTCTGGTGTAAATTCATTAAACTGTTTTTTAAACATTACTTCACCAACTTACTTTCGTTTATTAAATCTATTTTATTTGTTCTTTCCATCGCTGTATACGCTTCTAACCAATCTTTCAGTGAACACAGATAAATAGTAATACCATCTATTAGAATTGATTTATCAGTGATTTTATAGCCTGTTGGAAAGGAATACACACCATTAGTAGTCAAAACTTTAAACCCTATCATTAAATCCACGTCAACTTTGTTCAAAGTTACTGAAAAGAATCTTTTAGTTAAGTAAATATCTGATTTAGCTTTTTCAATATGGCTATAGTTCTTTACTATACTTTCAACTTTATACATGTCATCTTCATCAATAACAATGTCAATATCTTCGACTGATGTATCTATCCCATATAAGTATAATAATAATGATCCACCTAATCCCCACTTAATGTTATTCCCATTCAAAACTGAAGCAACTACTAATAGTGTATTTTTTATTTCTGATTTTTTATTCAAATTTTTCATATTGAAACTCCTTTTAATGTTCAAAGACTATGCAA
>JAFLJX010000103.1 GCA_022712785.1 Mycoplasmatota bacterium
GTAAATCTTCAACGTCTTGATGGGGTCTTGGTATAATATGAACTGAAACCAATTCACCAACTCGTCTTGCAGCTTCACCACCAGCTTCAATTGCAGCTTTAACAGCTCCAACATCACCACGTACCATTACAGTAACTAGTCCACTACCAGTTTTTTCTTTTCCTACTAACTTAACATTTGCAGCTTTAACCATTGCATCTGCCGCTTCTATTGCTCCTACGAATCCTCTTGTTTCAATTAATCCTAATGCTTCTTTCATCTTCAGTTCTCCTTTCTTTCTTATTTTTTATAATAATGTATTTAGTATTTCTTTACTAATCCTTGGAATTATCGCAGTATGTGCTATCATTCCGTCTTCACTGTTTGCTACAATTGCTGCTTCAACAGCTGCTCTTACACTTGAAACATCACCTGTTAAGACTATAAATGCTTTTCCACCAAGTCCTCTACCTAATCTGATTTCAATTAAATCAACGTCAGCGGCTTTAACTGCTGCGTCAGCTACCATTACTGCAGTTGCTAAACTATAGGTTTCTATTACCCCAGCTGAACCTCTTGGTGTAAAATCAGATGTTTGACTTAAAGCAGTAAATACTTGTGGGTGAACATTTGCAATTAATATGTCATTTACAAGTGATTTACCTGATACTTTCGCACCAACTTCAATTGCACTTTTAACTGCAGATACTTGTCCTCTAACCATTACTACATATTTACCAGGACATGCTGCATATGCTACTACTAGTTTAACTTTTGCAGTTTTCATTATTGCATCTCCTGCTTCAATTCCTCTTGCTATACTAATTAATTCAATCATTCCTAGAGCTTCCATATACGCACCTCCTAATTCTTGATTTCTATATAACTGTCAGTTATATCAATTACTTTACCATTTATACTTGCATGAACATTTGCGCCTAGTTTATCTTCACACGTCCCAATTAAATCACCTTTATAAACACTATCACCTAGTAGTACTAAAGGTTTTGCTACAACACCTATATGTTGTTTTAACATCACTTTTACTTGTTTGGTCTTGAATATTTCAAATATAAGTGGAGCAGGAACATTATAATCGGTTAAATCAAGTCTTGCAATTAACCTTCTTGTTGGTACTTTTTTACTATCTCTTAATTCGTCGGTTTCTTGAGGTACTATTTTTTCTGTTTTTACTCCTTTTTGAAGTAAACTGTTTTTTACCATTGTTGTTATTTTTCCTGGGTCTAAATCCATGGGACATGCATACAAACTACATAGGTTACAGTTATTACATGAAACTACTGATAGTATTGTCCCTAAAGCTGTTGGATCTTGGTTAGCTAGCCCTCTCATTACTTTATGTGGTTCTGTATGTAAACCTAAAATGTATTTTGGACACATATCAGTACACATAGTACATTGACAACATATTGCTTTGGTTAGGTTAAGATCAGTTTCAGTTGTTCTAGTTTTTTTAATTACTAGACTATGATCCTTTGGAAGAATTATTAATCCCCCTGTTAGTTTTGTAATAGGCGTTTCCCAATCTAATTCAACATCACCCATCATTGGTCCTCCAACGATTATTCTGTAGTTTTCAATGTCTTTAGGACCATTACTTGCGGCTATTAATTCGCTATATGGAGTACCAACTGGTGCTATAAATGTTGTCGGTTTACCTATTGCTCCCGCTACTGTTATTACTCTTTCAGTAACTGGAATATTTCTAGCAATATTTATTGAAGTTAATACATTTATTACTACAACTCCAACATCAAGTGGTATTCCCATTAATGGCACAACTTTTTTAGTTACTTCATAAACAAGTTGAACTTCGTCGCCTGCTGGATAATAATCTTTAATTATTTGTAACCTTATATTTGGTATGTCTTTTACAATTTCTTTTAAATTATTAATTGCGTTTGTGTATTTTTCTTTTAAACAAATTACACCTTCAGTCGCTTCAACTTGATTTATAGCAATTTTTAAGCCATCAACTACTTCTTGACTAGAAAATTCCATTAACTGTTGATCAACTCTAAGTAGTGGTTCACACTCGGCTCCATTAATTATAACTAATTTTGCTTTTGCACTTAATTTAACATGTGTAGGGAATCCAGCTCCACCAGCACCTACAATCCCTGCAGCTTTTATCCTTTGTATATAGTTTTCCATATTATTCACTCCTAGTTTCAGTTTTAAACAATTCTAAATGCACCTGACATTGTACATCTTCTTATTCTAGAAAAACTTCTAGCCGAAGTTAATCCTTCACCTGTAGGTGTTGCGATTGTTAGAGTTGTAAATCCTTCTCCTTCAATACCAAGACCTGCGAATGACGGAGCGTTTTTAACAAAGATTGATGTGTTAAGTGCTCTTCCTGCTTTAGTTAAATTTGTGATACTCTCACTATGCATAACTGCGGTATGAAGACAACCATCTTCCGCAATTACTGCTTTAGATATTGCTTCATCAATTGAGTATACTCGTACAATTCCAAGTACTGGCATTAACATTTCAATAGTTACAAATGGATGATTATCCATAACTTCTGCGATTATTAATTTAACATCACCGTGAACCGGTATATTACAAGCTTTTAAAAGTTCACCAGCTGATTTACCAACATATTTTCTTTCAACTATTGTGTCACCATTTTTATTCTTTGTGAATAATTCATTTGTTACTTTATCTATTTCATTATTTTTAAGTTCGTACGCTCCATGTTTTTGCATTTCAGATTTAAATTCATCTATTACACCATTCAATACAAATGCTTCTTTTTCTGCGATACACAGGATATTATTATCAAAGCTTGCTCCTCTTAAAACATCATATGCAGCTTTTTTAATATTTGCTGTATCATCAACTATTACTGGAGGGTTACCAGGTCCTGCAGCTATTACTTTTTTACCAGATTTCATTGCTACTCCAACTACTGCTTCTCCACCTGTAACAACTAGTATTCTAACGTCTTTATGAGACATAATAACTTTTGAAGTATCCATGGTTGGTGATAAAGGTGCTGTTAGTAATTCTCTCGGCCCACCTGCTCCATATATAGCTTTGTTAAGTATTGATATACTTTCCGAAGTTACTTTTTTTGCACTTGGATGCGGATTAAATACAACCCCGTTACCAGCAGCAACCATTCCGATACTATTATTAATTATTGTTGAACTTGGGTTTGTCGATGGAGTAATTGACCCAATAACTCCATAGGGCGCGAGTTCAACAAGTGTCATTCCATTATCCCCCGTATATGTATAAGCGGTTAAGTCTTCAGTCCCTGGAGTCATTTCTGCAGCTAACACATTTTTTATTATTTTATGTTCTACTCTACCAAATCCAGTTTCTTCTTGTGCCATAATGGCAAGTTTCTCTGCATTTTCTAAACTTGCTTTTCTCATTGCCCCAATTATTTCTTTACGCTTTTTCATAGATAATTCCATTAATTGCTTTTGACTTTGTTTTGCTGCAAGTATTGCATCCTCAACTTTTTCAAATATTCCTACATAACCTGTGTCGTTTGCACTCGGAGTTTGGTAACTGTCACCACTACTATTCTTACCGTATTTTTCTTCCATTTCTCTAGTTAATTGTTTTATTAGATCGTTTGTATCCATTATTTTTCCTCCTTATGGTATTCAACATTTATTTTAAGTTCACGTAGTTTGTCTTTTGCGAGTGGAGTGATTATTTGTTTTTTGTCAAGAATTATTGATTTCAATCCATTTTCTCTTAAATTCAATACATAACTCTCTGAAATTAGTACATTACTATTCTCTTTAGATATTGCATTTTGCTGTATATTTATTACATTTATTCCAATATTTCTAATATTTTTTACTGTTTTTACGATTTTATTGAAAATCAATCCATTTGTGTTAAGTAATATGTTTACTGATTTATTTACCATAACACTTTCTAATATAATATGATTAATATCTTCTAGATCATCAGTCACACTTAAAGCTTTCATCTGACTTATTTTTAGTCCTAGAATAAAAATTGTATTTACAGCTTCTAGTATTTTTATAAACTCACTGTTTTTAATATCATAATTCAAGTATTTTATCTTATCATTATTAACACTATGTGTCTGTGTAAATTCTAAATTTGAACTTAAATACAAATCATAGTTCGGATAATTTTTGATTATATACTTATAATAATCGTCAAATCCCAATCCAATGTTTGGTACTAATATCAAACATGACTTATCGTTTAATTTAAATTCAGGTTTATAATCCAATTTACCCAAGATGTTAGTAGTAACAATTTTTGCGAGTTTATCAAGATTATTCACTTCCATATTCCACGACCTTTCTCTAGATTATAGATATTAATCCTCTTTATTTAGTTCAAAATATTATTTATCTCTATTAATGATTGTGCATCTAAACTAGCTCCACCAATAAGAAATCCAGATACACTTTGTGCAAGTGCTAAATCTAATACATTTGAAGTTTTAACGCTTCCTCCGTATAACAGAGGTATTTTCTCTCCAAGTTCTTTTCCATATTCATCTATTAAATACTTTCTTAAAAACATATGTGTTTCTTCTACTTGATCAGGAGTTGCTGTTTCACCTGTTCCAATTGCCCATATTGGTTCATATGCAATTATTACATCTTTAAGTTCATCTCCACTAATTCTTACTAAACCTTCTTTAATTTGATTTGATAGATGTTGTTTATATTCTCCACCAATTCTTTGATCTAGGTTTTCACCTATACATAGAATTGGTTGAATATTATTTTGAACACAAATTCTAACTTTTTTAGAAACAAACTCATTACATTCATTAAACAGCATTCTTCTTTCACTGTGACCAAGTATAGCGTATTTTGCTCCAAAGTCTCTTGCCATTTCATAAGACAACTCTCCTGTGAATGCTCCTGATTCTTTAGGAAATAGGTTTTGTACTCCGTAAAGCACTTGACTATATCTTAGTTTATCTTCAAATAGATAAAGATAAGGATTTGGAGGTGCTATAATAATTTTATTTTTGTTTCCAAAATTATGATTTGCAACTTGATCTAAAAATGAAATAACTTCATGTTTAGTTTTATTCATTTTCCAGTTCCCAGCAATTATAAATTCTTGAGAATCAATTACACTTTTTATAATTTCTTTTCTTACGATATCTTCAATATTCTTTTTATTCATAATATTCTCTCCTTAGTTTAAAACAAGTTTTTCTGAACCTCTTAAAACTAATTTAGTTTCAAGTAAAACTTCTTTTATTGAATTAGGTTTTGTTTCAGTTTCTTTTATTAAATCAAATAGTACTTCTGCGGCAACTTCGCCCATTAGTTCGGTTGGTCTAGATACAGTTGAAATATTCATGTTCATTATTTCAAACATATCAACATCATCAAATCCTATTAGTGCCATATCCCTTGGGATTGATTGCTTGTTCTCTATTAAAGCTTTTACACACCCTTGCGCCATCATATTATTAGCTGCGAAAATTGCGGTTGGTTTTTTAATTAGTTTAAGAATTCTATTAGTAATTTCGTATCCGCTTTCTCTAGAAAAGTCACCAAAGAAAATGTTGTCTTTGTTTACATTTATGTTGTTGCTTTTTAGTGCGTTCTCATATCCATAAAATCTTTCTCTACCAGGTTTACTTGACATTGGACCTGATATAATTGCAATATCTTTATGTCCTTCTTTTATGAATGCACTAACAGCATCAAATGCTCCTGATATATTATTAACAAACACAGAATTAAAATGTGATATGTTAATTCCTCTATCTAATAGAACTATAGGTACTCCTAAATCTTCAAGTTGATATAAATATTCTGAGTTATAACCAACCTGATCTGTTTTAGGTGTTATTATTAGCCCCATTATATTATTCGTTTTGAATAAATCTAAATACTTTAATTCTTTTTCTATCTCTTCTTCTGTATTGCATACTAAGAGACTAGCATTTTCCTTATCAGCTATGCTTGATATTCCTTTAATTACTTCTCCGAAGAAAGGGTTGGATATATCAGGTATAACGACACCGATGATGTTAGTCTTTTTATGTAATAATGAATGTAGAATTATTCTGTCTTTGCTTGCAAGTTCGTCAAATGCGTTTAATACTAATTCTTTTGTTTCTTCCTTAACGTAACCAGACTGATTCATGACTCTTGAAACAGTCGCAACAGAAACACCAGCTTTAACAGCTACATCTTTGTTTTTGACCACAAGATACACCCCTTTCTGTAAAGTATGTAATTTTCTTTCATAAAAAGTAAAGCATGTATTTTGTTTAATTATAACCTTATGTTGGAAATATGTCAACTCTATATGTAATTTCATTTCTACTATGTGAAAGAATATTACATATATTTATAATTATAGTGTAAATCATGTAAAATATTAAAAAAGAGTGAAACAGACAAACTGTTTTCACTCTTTTAAATCATAATTACTAATATATTTTATTCATTAAATTCGTATAACTTAAATCAATTACAGCATAATTTGTTGGTCTGAACTTCTTTTCGAATCTATTGTTATTAAAGAATCCTCCATTTAAATAGTACTCTTCGACCAATGAAAGTTCATCTCTTAAATCAATTTCCGAATATATTAAGTACCAATCCATTAAGTAACAATAGAAAATACTTTCTCCTTCATATACTTCACTAACATTAATATCCTTTTTTGAGAATTCATATGCAAATAATTCTTCAAAATTGCTTTTCAAATTTGATACGATATTCACTAGTTGTCCATCAAATAGATAAACTTCATAATAATCACTTTGATAATTTTTCGATTCAATTCCTTCTTGCTTTACAGCGATTGTATTCATAATTTCTGACACACTCACTATAGAGTCTTCTGATATCACTATATCTAAAACATCTGATTTGGAATCAATGCCGTATCTCTTCAATAAGTATGAACCTCCTATTGCCCAAACCACTTCTTTCTTATTAAATTCTTTTGCCAATCTTTTTATTATATTTTTCATGTTTTCCTCCTATTTATTGTATTGTAGTAAAACAACACCTGAAATGATAATTATTAATGCATATATTTGAACCATGTTAACTGGATTTTTTTCTATTCCGAATAAACCGTAATGATCTATTATTTTTGAAACAATAAGTTGTATAATTACTGAAATCATTATTGTTGTCAATGCACCATTCACATTGAAACTTTTTGATATTGAGAATACTATTATAACTCCCAATGAACCTGCGATAACCGCTAGAATATTAATATTTGACATAAATGAAAAAGATGCATGTCCTCTTAACAAATATACAGCAATAGCTAATAACAATCCAAATAGATGTATAATAATTACAGTTTCGATTGCTCCAAATTGTTGATTTAGTTTTCCGCTAAATGCTGTTTGCAATGCAATTGCTAATCC
>JAFLJX010000104.1 GCA_022712785.1 Mycoplasmatota bacterium
AAACGAAATGATCAACACTGAAATCATAGCTCTTAATAGAGATTTTGTTACTTTAGATTTAGGACAAAATCAAGAAACTAGTTTACCTAGAAAAGAACTATTAAAAAGTGATGATGCTAATGTTGGTTCAAGACTGAAAGTATATATAACTAAAGTAGAAATGACTACTAAGGGACCTAAAGTTTTTGTGTCAAGAACTGATAAAAACTTGGTTAAAAGATTAATCGAACAAGTATGTCCTGAAATACATGATGGTACTGTTGAAATAATGGGTATTGCAAGAGACGCTGGAGACAGATGTAAAGTTGCAGTATATTCACATGATTCAAATGTTGATCCTGTTGGAAGTGTTGTAGGTTATAAAGGTTCTCGTATTTTAGAAGTACTAGAAGCTTTACAAGGTGAAAAAATTGATATATATGAATGGAGCAAGGATCCTATGGTGTTAATTCAAAACGCCTTAGAACCAGCAAAAATCATTGCAATCAATCCCGATAAAAAGAAAAAACAAGGTTTAGTTATTGTTAAGGATAAAGATTTAACTAGTGCTATCGGTATAAGAGGGCAAAATGCTAAATTAGCTGCTCAATCAAGCGGATGGAAAATAGAAATCAAATCAATTACACAAGCTAAAGATGAAGGAATTAAATACAGAAGGTTAGAGAATGCACAAGCATAAAGTACCATTACGAAAATGTGTTGTATCTAATCAACAACTTCCAAAAAATGAATTAATTAGAATCGTAAAGAATAAAGAAGGTATTGTAAAAGTAGATTTAACTGGAAAATTAAATGGACGTGGAGCATATCTTAAAAAAGATATAAAAGTAATTGAAAAAGCAATTAAAACAAAAAAACTAGATAGACATTTGGAAACAAGTATTCCTGAGGATATTTATAATGAATTGTTAGGGTTATTTGAAAATGAATAAAATATTGAACCTGTTAGGGCTAGCAGCAAGAGCAAGAATGATAACTCTAGGAGAAGAATTCGTAATCAAAACACTTCCAAAAGGACCCAATAATTTAGTGTTCTTGGCAAGTGATGCTGGGAAAAATATTTCAGCTAAAATAAAAAATAAAACTAAATCGTACGGCGCTCTATTAATAAATTCTTTTACAACCGATGAACTCTCAAAAGCCATTGGTAAAGAGAACCGTAAGGTTATACTAATTACAGATAAGGGATTTATTGATAAGTTTATTGAATATTTAAATTCCTAAAGAAAGAGGTGATTTTTGATGGCTAAAAAGAACGTCAAAAAGACTAAAATAGAAGATACAAGAAAAACTAATGTTCCATTACCTACTAAAGCAAAAGGTGAGGGAGTTTTATACTACGAACCAGATATGACTGTTGCAGATATTGCTGACGGATTAAACGTATCTCCAACTTCAATAATTAAGAAATTGATGGGACTTGGAATAATGGCATCTCAAACACAAACTGTTGAACGGGAAACTGTAGAGTTACTCGCTATTGAGTTTGGATTTAATATGGAAAATCAAGTTATCACAGATCTTACAAAATTTGAGGATATTGTAATAACTGATGCAGAAGAAGATTTAGTTGAGAGACCACCAGTAGTTACAATTATGGGGCATGTTGACCACGGTAAAACTACTTTATTAGATACAATTAGAAATTCTAGAGTTACTGAAAGTGAAGCCGGAGGTATTACTCAACATATTGGTGCTTACCAAGTTAGAAAGAATGGCAAACTAATTACGTTTATAGATACACCTGGTCATGCTGCTTTTACTGAAATGAGAGCACGTGGAGCACAGGTTACTGATATAACAATTTTAGTTGTAGCAGCTGATGACGGTGTTATGCCACAAACTAGAGAAGCAATTGATCATGCGAATGCAGCGGGAGTTCCTATCATTGTTGCAGTAAACAAGATTGATTTAATTGGAGCAAATCCAGATAAAGTAAAACAAGAACTTTCAGCATTTAAACTTATACCTGAAGAATGGGGTGGTGACACAATATTCTGTGATATTTCTGCTTTAAAAGGTGATGGTGTTGATAATTTACTTGAAATGATTCAATTAACTGCAGAAATGAATGAATATAAAGCAAATCCAAATAGATTAGCAACAGGAAGTGTTATCGAATCTAAATTAGACAAAGGAAAAGGACCAGTAGCTACTTTATTAGTTGCAAATGGAACTTTAAAAATTGGTGATATCTTAGTTGCTGGTAATACATTTGGTAAAGTTAGAGCAATGGTTAATGACTCAAATGCAAGAATTCAAATTGCAGGGCCAAGTAAAGCGGCTGAAGTAACTGGATTAAATGATGTTCCTCTTGCTGGTGACTCATTCATGGTGTTTACTGATGAGAGAAAAGCTAGATTAATAGCTGAAGAAAGAGCACATAGAACTTGGAGAGTAGAAAGAGGCGTTGGAAAAGCAGTTTCTTTCGAAGATTTATTCAACCAAATTAGCGAAGGAGATCTTAAAGAATTAAGATTGATAATAAAAGGTGATACACATGGTTCTATTGAAGCATTAAAAGCATCAATTGATAAAATTGAAATCGAAGGTGCGAAAATTGATATTATTAGAGCAAGTGTTGGAACAATTACTGAAACTGATGTAACTTTGGCATTAGCATCAAACGGACTAATTATTGGATTTAATGTTAGACCTATGGCGAATGTTAGAGATATTGCAAAAGAAAAAGGTATAGAGATTAGACTATACAATATTATATATAAAGCATTAGAAGAAATTGAATTAGCATTAACTGGTATGCTTGATCCAGAATTTGAAGAAGTTGTTACCGGACAAGCTCTTGTTCGTGAAACATTTAAGATTTCAAAAGTTGGAACAATTGCAGGTTGTTTTGTTACAAATGGAACAATTGAAAGAAATTCTCTTGTAAGAATACTTCGTGAAGGAATAGTTGTTTATGAAGGTAAAATGGCTTCATTAAAACGTTTTAAAGATGACGCAAAAGAAGTTAGAGAAGGTTTTGAATGTGGAATAATGATTGAAAAGTTCAATGATATCAAAGAAGGCGATGTTTTTGAAGCGTCTGTTGAGAGAGAAGTAAAAAGATAATGTCTAAATTAAAAAGACTAGAATCCACAATTCAAAGAACACTAGCAGATATAATTCGTACTGATGTAAAAGATACTTCAATAGGATTTATTACATTAACTGAGGTTAGACTTGCAGCTGATTATAGTCATTTAACAATATTTTATACGATTCTTGGTGGAGACAACAAGAAAGAGTCTACAAAAAAAGCCTTAGAGAGATCTAAAGCTTTCATGAGATCAAGTTTAGCAAGAAGAATAAATATGAGAAAGACTCCACAATTACATTTTAAGTATGATGGAACTCTTGATTATGCAAACAAGATTGATAGAGGATTAAGAGAAGTTATGAAAAATAGTAATAAAGAAGGCTAGTGATTACTCACTAGCCTTCTTTATATTTTTGTTTCTGTTTTTATAAATTAAGTAGTATACACTGGGTATTAAGAATATTGTTAATATTGTACTACTAATCATTCCACCCATAAATGTGATTGCTAATGGTTGGAAGAAATTTCCTCCAGTGATTAATAGTGGTATTAATCCTAAGATTGTTGTTAAACTAGTTAATATTATTGGTCTGAATCTTGTATATACAGCATCCACACATGATTGTATAATATCATTCCCATTATTATGGTTTCTTGATATGTACTCAACTAGTAGTATACCTGTGTTTACCGTCACTCCAATTAGACTGACCATTCCTATTAGACTAGTTGCAGTAATTGGACTGTTGAATAGAAGTAAAAACGCGAAACTACCAGTAAAACTTAAAGGTATGGTCAAATACACGATTAGTGGTTTAACAAAGTTATTAAATTGAATAAACATTATAATATATATTAGAATTATTGCTAATATACTTGCTCTTATTAAATCTCCACTGATTTCTTCAAACATTTCATTCTCTCCGCCATATTCAATTTCTAAATTCGTGTTGCTATAGCCTTTAGAAATGTCATTTACATTGCTTCTTAACTTTTTTAATGTAGAATCATCAGAAACATATAATTGGATATAGCTTGTCGCAATATTATCAATTTTATTTATTACAGCGAACCCTTCGGATGTCTCAATGTTTATAAAGTCACTTAATGGGAACGACATGTTTAATGTATCACTATAGATGTAAAATTCTAATATGTCTTCAATTACTTCAATATCACTAACTATATTTATGTTTATTTTCTTGTCATTGAAAGTAAATTCGTTTAAATCTAATCCATTTACATTCATTGCAATGATTTGATCAATTTGTGCTTTACTAATATAGGCACTACTAATTTCATCAAAATCATATATAATATTATATTTTATTGATTCAACAGTTGAGATAACATTATAACTCTTAACACTGTCTAAAGCCGGTATTTCGTTAAACATATTGTAACTAGAATTTTCTAAAAGTATTAAGTCATTACTTTTTAAAGTGAC
>JAFLJX010000105.1 GCA_022712785.1 Mycoplasmatota bacterium
AGCGAACAAACATCCTATAATGATCGCAAGCATTGCAATTCTCTTTTTCATTTTCATCCCCCTTTGAAGTTATGGTATAATATATTTATAAGTTAGCAAAGGACCTGGAGGTTCCGTTTTATATGTTTTGGAAGGATGATGCGGATGAATGAGAATCGACAAAGATACATTTACCACCTGGATGAGTTGAGGCAGAAGAAAAACATTACTGTAAAAGAGTTGTGTGAAGTTTCTAAATCTAGTAAAAGAAATTACATATGTAGTGATCGGCAATATAGGAAATACTTATCTGGTATAAACCACATAAGTGATATGAGAATCTCTGAATTCTGTGAAAACTTAGGGATTAGTACACGAGATTTTTACTATACGTTGAATGAAAGAGATCAATATATTTATGACTCAATTAAGAATATATACAATAGTATTCTCTCAAAGAATATAAAGAGGGTTATACTTTTGTTGGATGAGTTTACAACTGAAGGAGAATTAACTAACCAGAATTATAGATTCTTAGAATATTGTAGAATAAGGTTTTATTATGAAGATAAAAGATTATTACCTGATGAAACTATTGCAAAAATAAAAAAACACATTCCATATTTCGAATGTGACGATTGTGAAGCTTTTGATTTTGTTGATGCATTGTTTCTACTTTTACTAGCAAAAATTGAAACAACAAATCAAAGAGATGAGGGTTTAAGAGTACTGATCAGAGTACTTAACAATTCTGAAATGCTTTATCTTAGTGCTGAAAACAGAAATATACTACCTACAATTTATGCAAATACATCTTTGATGCTTGGTTCACTAAACAGATTAATGGAGTGTATTGAAGTATCCATGAAGGGTATTGAGTTTTGCAAGAAATACTCTTTCCATAAATCATTAACGAGACTTTACTATTCATGTTCCTTGTCTCACAAGAAATTAGGTCACCAAAGCAAATCTCAAAAATACGCTATGCTTTGTATGTCTAACGCAATAGCCATAAACAACAAAAATGAAATTAATCATTTCTATATGAATCTACAAGAGGATTATAAAAAAGATCCATTTCTATTGTTTTATGAGTTAAAAGAGGATACATTAAAAATGCCACCGATTTAATCGGTGGCTATATTTTTATAGTCGCTTTTTTTGGTAAAGATTGTTCGAATTTACTATCTTTTCTATCCTTCACACATCCATTAATTGCATCGGTAAAGAACTTTCTATAATAAGGTGTCATTAACTTTTGTAGATTTTTTACATTATGTAGGAGTGAGTCACTTACTATTTCATCAACAATAAACGTCCACATGCATCTCTCAAGTATAGAACACCTATTGAGTTTGAAAATTCGACTAAATAAAGTCATAAAAAAACCATCAATGATGGTTTTTCTATTTGAAACGGTATGTCCAACTTTAAGTGTCTAGAATACCATCAACAATCCAGATGGTGGAGTTGAGTACAAGTGAACCCCTGTTTTACTTATATCTATTCAATTTCTTAGAGATATCATAAGAGAAAAATATTGACAAAGCACTTATTATGAAAAGTGAAATTACAATATATATTCCATAATCTGATTCCTGTAATAGTATTCTGATATCAGCTGTTTCAAACACATTACCTGTTAGTATGTAAATATTTATGAAATTAATTATTGTCAAAACAAATATTGAAAGTGAACCGTAAATATATCTACGTTTTATTGAATGAATGTATGAAATTGGCATAAATAAAGAGTATACGATTAATAAATAAGCTATTGAATACAACGTGCCTAAAATGTAGAAAATGTCTTCTGTAGAGTTCCCGTCTACATTTGTGAATAACGATATAATCAATACTACAATAACACCAAATACCATTAACCCAATCGAAACTAGTACCATTGAGAAGGGAGCACTTAAGTAATCATTCCTTACTCTATCTTTGTGATTAAGTGGAAACTGATATATAGGATGACTTGGATTAAATCTAATCTGATATGCATACATTGAGGCAACAAAAATTGATATAATCGCTAAGAAGGAATAATTCATAGTAAAATCGTTTGCTCCAGTAAAAAACAAGTTCCACAATATTAAATTAAATATGGCAAACACTATTACATATAATAGCCCATTTTTTGTAGGTATGTGTAATCTTAAAATGTTATAATACTTCAAATAACTCATGACTGCACCTCTTTCGCACATAAGTGAACAAATATTTGCTCCAATGATGCCCTCTGAGATAAATTCTTAAAACTATCTGAATTCTTCTCATGAACTATTCCTTGTAGTCCATGTGAGTTTTCTATTGGATTAATAATATAATTTATGTTTGAATCCTCTTTATTTAATCTAACGTATCTATATGAATCTAACAATGTTTCTTTTTCTTCAAATAGAGTGATTTTCCCCTCATCTAGAAAAACTATCAGGTCTGCTATTTTTTCAATATCCTCAACTTGGTGACTAGAGATAATTATTGTGTTATTCTCATTTTCCATATATGTTTGTATGATTTTGATAAATTCTTGCTTGTCAATTGGATCAATTCCTATCAGCGGTTCATCAAGCAATAGGATTGTAGGGTTAACAGAAATAGCGAAAATCATCATTAGCTTCTTTTGCATTCCAAATGATAACTTGCCTATTCTTTTATTTAGATCAATATTGAACTTCATTACAAGTTTATCAAACAACTCTTTATCAAACTTAGGATGACTTTGAACATATATTTTTCTAAGAAGTTTACCTTTTACAAATGGATTGACGTTAAAGAAATCATAAACTATGGCCATAGTTGCTCTAATTGATTCCTCATTAGAAGTGAATTTATACCCTTCAATAATAATCTCTCCAGATTTCTTTAAATGAGTACCATTTATAGTCTTAAACAGTGTTGTTTTTCCTGCACCATTTTTTCCTATAACTCCAACTATAACTCCCTTTGGAATCAGTAGATTGATACTTTTTAATTTGAAGTCTCCAATTTCTGCGTATACATTTTTTAACTCTATACTATTCATTTTGTCCTTCCCCCTTTTGTCTTAACATCTCTTCAAGCAATTGAAAGTCAATATTTGCGTCTCGTTTCAACCGTATAACTTTATCAAACAAATCGTTAATTTTAGATATATACATGTCTTGAACTTTATCTATATCAATTTCACTAACAAAGTAGCCTCTAGCTGATTGACTAAAAACAAATCCTTCATTCACAAGATCATCATATGCTCTTTTTACAGTTACTATCCCAATCTGCAATTCTTTTGATAAGACTCTAACACTAGGCAATTGATGATGTTTCTCTAAATCCCCTTTAATAATCGCCTTTTTAAGTTGATCTTTTAGTTGTTCAT
>JAFLJX010000106.1 GCA_022712785.1 Mycoplasmatota bacterium
AAATTTAATGGGTCGAATATTTATGGGAGATCCACTTGATAATCCCTTTAAAATAGTAGATGAGATATTAGATGAAATTGATAGTGATTTTATTTTTGTAGATATGCACGCAGAAGCTACAAGTGAAAAGATTGCTATGGCACATTTTTTAGATGGAAGAGTAACAGCAGTTGTTGGAACACACACACATGTCCCTACGGCAGACGCAATGGTTTTTCCAAATAAAACTATGTATATAACTGATATAGGAATGACAGGAGCAAAATATGGTATATTAGGTGCAGATAAAGATATAGTCCTTAATAAGTTTTTAACAAATATGCCTCAAAGAATAAAAGAGTCATTATCAACTGAACTTCAGTTTAACGCAGTAATAATTGATACAGCATTAAATACAATAAAATCAATTAACATTTATGAATAAGGAAACTTATTCATTTTGTTTGAAATAATAAAAAACAAGAAGTAAAGAGTATAAGCGAGGTAAATGACATGGAGATATTTGATCTATATGATAAAGATTTTAATAAATTAAGCAAAACTATGGTAAGAGGCACAACAAATAATCATGGAGAGTACCATTTAGTTGTTCACATGTGGTTTAGGAACAAAGATGGCAAATACTTAATCCAACAAAGAAATAAGCTAACTGATAGAGTACCATATCAATGGTCCTGTACCGGTGGTGCAGCAATCAGTGGAGATACTAGCTTAATAGCTGCAGTGCGCGAGACAAAAGAAGAATTAGGAGTTGAGATAGATTCACAAAAATTTAAACTAATAAATAGGTATTTCATGGATGAAATAGACACAAGTTATATTACAGATGTATATCTTATTGAGGAAGATATCTTGATTAAAGATTTGATTCTTGATAAAGTGGAAGTTAAAGATGTAGCATATAAAACAATTAATGAAATTAGAGAAATGATACTTCAAAAAAAGTTTTGGAATCTTGAAAGACAAGAAACTAGAGAAGGATATTTAGATGCGTTAGAAATGAACTAATAAATATAATAATGAAAAAATATTCATAAATAAGGAAACTTATTCATTTTGATTGTTAAAGTAACTCAAAATATATATAATTTAAATAGGTGATAATATGTCAAATAAAGAATATAGTAAGTATTTCGTAAAACCTTCAATAAAAGATGCAAGAAAAAGAAAAGTTGAAGACACAGTTGTTCTTGACTTTAATGAGTATTTTAATCTTAAAGGTTTCGGAAAAGGTAAAACGTATAGAATAGAAACTTACGGATGTCAGGCGAATGAAGCTGACAGTGAAAAAATAAGAGGGATTTTAGAAGCTCTTGAATTTACACAAAGTGAAACCCTAGAACATGCTGATATAATTCTGTTAAACACATGTGCAATAAGAGAAAATGCAGAAAATAGAGTTTTTGGTGAATTAGGAAGATTGAAGAAATTTAAGAGAAATAATCCTAATATGATATTAGGTGTTTGTGGTTGTATGCCACAAGAGGAAAAAGTAGTAAATAAAATATTAGAACAAGTGCATCATGTTGATCTAGTTTTTGGTACTCATAACATTTATAAGTTACCAGAATATTTAGAAACAGTTATTTTATCTAAAGAGAGAGTTATAGAAGTTTTCTCAGAACAAGGATCTATTATAGAAAATATGCCAAAAATAAGAGAAAACAATAGAAAAGCATGGGTTAACATAATGTATGGTTGTGATGAATTTTGCACTTATTGTATTGTTCCATATACTCGAGGAAAAGAACGTTCAAGAGATAAGAATCATATAATAACTGAAGTGAAAGATTTAATAAAAGAAGGATATAAAGAAGTTACTTTGTTGGGTCAAAATGTTAATAGTTATGGCCGCGATTTCAAGGATAAAAGCTATAAATTTGCTCAATTATTAGAAGAATTACAAAAATTACCAATTGAGAGAATTAGGTTCACGACATCACATCCAAAAGACTTTGACCTAGAGACAGTAAAAGTGATTGCAACTGGTGGGAATATTATGCCATACATTCATTTACCAGTACAATCAGGTAGTAACGAGATATTAAAAAGAATGAATCGCAAATACACTAAAGAATCATATATGCAGTTGGTGAATTGGATATACGAATATATACCAAATGCATCACTTACAACGGATATAATTGTAGGATTTCCTGGCGAAACAGAAGAACAGTTCAATATGACTATAGAACTCGTAAAAGAATGTCGATTTGAAGGAGCTTACACTTTTGTTTATTCAAGCCGAGAAGGAACGCCAGCAGCAAGTTATGAAGATAAATTAAGTCTTGAAGACAAAAAGAAAAGATTATATAAATTAAACGAAGTAGTAAATGACGGATATTTAATTGGAAATGAAAGGTTTGCAAATAAAGAAGTTAAAGTTTTAGTTGATGGTGTTAGTAAGAATAATGATGAAATTTTAGCAGGATATACTGAAAATCAAAAACTTGTTAACTTTAGAGGACCAGTTGAATTAATTGGGGAGATTGTTAAGGTAAAAATAACAGATGTAAAAACATGGTCTCTGACAGGTGATTTAATTGAATAGCTTAAAAAACCTCATAAATGAACTCCAAAAAGACGAATCAATTATCCGATTTAAGATTTTGTTAAGAATTGTTGACCACGATAAAAATATGAAAAATGATTATAAGAAATTACTTGAATTACAGAAGAAAATGGTAAATGACAGAGAAAAAAACAGAAAAGATTTAGAAAATTCAACAAAAAATTATGAACTTGCCAAATGTAATTTAACAAGTAATATAGTCATTTCTGAGTATTTGGATTTACTTGAAGACATTAATTCTGATCTTCAAATGATTAAAAATGTAATAGAATTTGAATTAAGCAGAGATATCGAATAAACATATTCGGATGCTCTGTTTTTCTTTTATCAATTAGTGGGAAATGCCTTATAAGAGCAATTTCCTATTGATTAGTAAAATGGGATAGTGTATAATAAAAACAGAATATCCGTATAGATGGGGGCGATGTTTTATGGGCAATAAAAAAAACAAACAGGAGGAATATATATTTTTATATTCTAAAAAAGTGAAGATACCTAAATTGGTAGAATCATTTATAGTTATCCCGTCACATGAGATTGTTAAATACTTGAAAAATAAAGAAATATATTTACCTTATTATGTACATAAATCTTTAATTAGAAAAAACATTGCTCCAGCAATTGCAAATGCTGAAAGTCAAAACAAGTTTTCTGATGAAATGAAGTTCCGCCTGAAATGGTTCGATAAATTCACAATATTTCAATTAGAGAGACTTGCTGAAGGATACCAACTACCAATCAATGTTAAAGAGTATAAAAAAGATTTTTGGGATATAGTTGTAAGAAATAGAACTGAATTGGGTATTAACAATTTAGAGTTTGTTAAATTGCAAAATCTTTCAATGAAGTATTCTAAAGTTGAACAGGAAAGTTTTGAAACACTAAAAGACAATTTTAAAGATATATATTTTGAACCTGTTGGATATTTTGATGGTTCTGAATTAGAAGATGCAAAAGAAGTGCTAACAAGTGCAACAACTATGACTGAAATCCGTGATTTAGGTAAAAAGTATGGTGTTGATATACCAAGAAGAATAAATAAAAAACAATTAATTGATATAGTTGCTCTAAAATTGAATTTTGATGAAGAAAAAAGAACTGAAATATCTAAAAAATCAATTTTAGAAATTGAAAGATATGCGAAACGACGAAAAGTTAATGTATCAATTGAATTAAAGAAAAATGATATGATTGAATACATCATTATAAAAATGCCTCAAGAAGATGTTCCAAAGTATACTAACTCTGTAAAAGTATTTGCTAGTATGAATATTGAAGA
>JAFLJX010000233.1 GCA_022712785.1 Mycoplasmatota bacterium
TTCTTTTTAAACTCTTTAATATCTATGTATTTCTTATCATTCTTTTTTCTTTCAGCATTGAAATTTTTTAAATACCATCTGCTTATTGAATGAGCAAGTTCATTAATTTGCTCAACACAAGTATATATCAAACATTTCTCAATTAAAATTTTCTTATAAAGTTTTGAATATTTGTTAGATTTCTTTTTTGAAATTTCATCATCTGAACCATAGACTCCATGAATAAAATACCAAATATTTGTATCAAAAAAGTACTTGTTTCCTTTTTTCGGGGAAAAAGTACTAGCTGAATAATTAGCCATTTGTAATCCCCTCATCTTTTTTAAACTTGATAATTGCCCCTTGATAAACTTCTCTAATATTACTAATTAAATCTCGATCAATACTCTTAAAAGAAATTCTTCCTCCAGAGTTAAAATCTCGGATAACATTTCCTATTAGAGGATTGAGAAATGCAGTAATAACTTTCTCTAATCCAGCAAAATCAATTAACACTTCATTTTGCTCATCCAAGACAAGATATTCCTTAATTATCTTATAAACTTTCTCCCCATCTTCTTGCGCAACAGCATATTCTGACTTTATAATTTCTTTTATATTAATACTCTTTTTAGCCATCATAGTTCTCCTTCTATTTTATCAATGTCTTCTAATGAAATCACTTCAAAATGATCTTCGATTTTTGCAATTAAAAGCATTTCATCGTTTCTATTCATATCAAATTTAATGGATACAATAGTTCCATTAAAAGGTTTGTCTAGTTCTTTTTCAATTTCAAATCCATTATATTCATAGTATCCATCACTTGAAACGATTTTTAAGTTTCCAGAAGTAATTTTAACAAATTCTAGTACAGAATTCAACCCTAATCCTCCGGAAGTTTCTTCTGACTTTGTAGTATGGTGTTTTTTTATTGCCCATTTAATCGAATCGATTCCTGATAAATCTTCTTCAACAAATGAATTAACTTCTGCTTTTATTGTTTTGCCAAAATCACAAATTACATATGACAAACTGAAATCCTCCTTATCTACAGTTAGACTACCGCAACAAAAAATTTTATCTGTTTGTCCATGTGTCCTCGCATTTTGGAATATTTCTTCTAATGATCTTTCAATTCTACTTCTTGCTGGTTTTGTCATTGCGAAAAATATATTTACAATATCATGAAATCCAAGAGCTACATGATCTGCAAATTCTGTTTTTTGGTCACTATTAAAATGTTTAAACTTTGTCAAATATTTCAAATTCTCAGGTCTGTTTTGAAGATTTGGATTTTTCTTAAATAGTTTCCTTGCTGGTTTAGTAATTTCAACGAGAGAGTCTGTTACCTCTGTTCTACTATTTAATTCCTCAAGCAAATCAAATGAAATGCCCAATAGGTTTTTGTTTTTATAAGTATTCAAATTTTGTTCGAGAATTCCTCCTAAAATTGCAGCCATATCTGTAGACACATAATTCAGATTACTAAGGTCTATTTTATTACCAGAGATCATTTCGTTTTGAATCCAACTCAATATTTGATATGATTCATAATCATTTCTTATTTTTTTAATTTTCTTTGATTGAATAGACACACCTTCTCTCAAAAGTTTTCCAGATTTTTTGCTTTGTACATCTTCTTAACTTGAAATGTTTAATCAATGTATTGAAGCTATCTACTATTACAACATGAATCTTAATAACTATTAAACTCCATTAATAGAACTTTTATTAATATTCATAAGTATTGGTAAAGATAGCGTGATAATCGCTTCAATTAGAAGCACAACCCAAAAAGCTGATTGAAGAACTGTTTCTTTTCCATTGTTTACATTCATAAAATAATCAACAACAATGAAAAATCCCGAAAATATGTATATATTTAGCTTTTGATCATACATCAATCTAATTCTACTAATTTTATGGTTTAAGTATACTGGTAAATAGCACAATATAAATACAGATGATATTGTAATAAAATCAAATAAATCAGTATTAAGTGGGTTTTTCTTAATTGCTAGAATAGCTATTAGTGTTATCAGAGATATTGCATACCATAACAAATTAATAAAAATATAAAAATAGGATTTCCTAGAGACAGCATTTTGAATATTTTTCCTTTTAAAAAAACATTCAAAAAGTAAATTATAATCAATATGGAAAATATTACAACTGACAATAACATATATTCATTATAGTAAATATAATTATACATGTAGCTTCCGCCTATAATAATACCTAAAATTGTCAATACTCTAACTAAATTTAATTTCATATACATTTCTCCTTTGAATAAAAATCCGATTTACAGTGGTTTTGTTAGCCAATCTAAGTATGTTTATTAGTACTTGATTCAATCCTCTTCCTTGCTTCATCTTTTCTTTTTTTCATTTTTCTCAATGATTCCTGATATATTAATTGATCTTCTATAAATATGAATAGTGCATGATTTAATTCACTACATTCACGATCACTCAATTGATGTATTCCTTTTGATAAAAGACCATAAACACTACCACTTAAATCCTCAGTTTCTGGATCCAATACATTTTTACTCTTTAGGTTTAGTATCTTTTTGCTAAAGAGTTCCCCTTTGCTTTCCTCATCCACATGATGATTTACAAACTTTTCAAACACTCTTCTTAAGTAGAGTAATGCAGCTATGTGATCACCGTGAATAGTATGTAAATAATATTTGAAGTAATCATCTTTACACTTATACTTTTTTAGTTCTTTATCGTATATTCTCGAATTAGGTAAATTAATTAAGTATGGTGAGATATTTTGTCCAATTTTTCTGATAACTAGAAACTTATCCTCAATAAACATTGAAAAGTAAATCTGAATTTCATGAGAAAGGTTCATTGAGCAACCATATTTCACAAGGAAATTCACTGAACTTTTCTTAAGATTATCATATTCTACAATGTTTATTTCATTATGCACTTTTTCAAAGTACACTTTATTGTGAATGGAATAACGAGTCAATTCATAACTATCTCTTAAAGTCACAAATATTTTACTCGAGTGCTCAACTTTGATTTCACTTTTAAGTGGTCTAAAAGTTTCAGTCAGCTTACATTTTGTACAGTATGTTCTAACCTTTTTATCCATGTTGAAAATTGCTGAAAAATCATCTAAGTAGTCTTTGTGAATTGATTTTTTATTAATAAATATCCCCAGTTCTTGATATATTGGTAAGTTAATTATTTTAGATATTAGTTCTTGCATTAGTTTTCCCCCTTACACTTTTTTTGTTTTAGTCTTGTTATTCTTAGTTCACTCCCACATCCAGAACAATATATATTTAATGTCCCTTTATTACTTGAGACTGTAAAGATTTCATCAACTACAGGACATATAACTTTTAGATAGTCTTCATGCTTATAAAATTCATGTTCATCTTCAAAGATTGTTACTGGTATCTCACCTTTAAACTTAATTACCCTCATCTTTCTATAACATCAACATTAAAATATTTCTGAGCATTTTCGTGATGTTCATATTCCATTAACTTATTATAACTATCATTATAAATAAATGATAACTTGATCTCAAGATCCTTTTCTAAATTTAAATCTATGATAACTTGCCTAAAGACATCAAAACCACCTGCATAATCATTAATTAATCCTCCAATATACTTATTATCTTCATCAATAAGATGCAATCCCACATTGCGTGGCCCATCAATTCTAGCTGAAATGTTTAATTTCATTCCAATACTACTCTTTTAAAGTTATATGCAGAATCAGTATAAGCAGTTAAAACTAACTTACCATATTTTATAAGTTCCTTATTTACTTGATTGTATAATCTATTATATGTTGTTGTTGTTTCATCAAACGGAAAATAATCTTTCAAAATCATTGGTAGTTTGTTATACTTTTTTGCAAGCTCACTTTGTCCAGAATTTGATGAATCTAGTTTTTTATCATACTCTGCTCTCTCATAATCAGTTTTTATTTTGATTTCATCACCAATAATTAATGACCAATCAGTAATTGAAGAATTTATTGTTATATTTAAATTTTCTATAGCAATTTCAAATGATTAAACATTTTCGCCATCTTTACTTTTCCTCTCAACTAATCGTTCCATTAATTGTAATGATTTACTAATATCAGTTATTCTCCTATAAGCAGACAATGCAGACTCTTTAAGTGTAGCTGCAAACTCATTTCTAATTCCTCTCTTAGAAATGGTATATGTTATCGCAATTGTTGATACAAACTGTAATAGATAAACTAGACTAATAAGTAGTCTACTGGATTCTTTATAGTCTATTATTGAGATAATCAATGTCGTAATTGCGAGGAGTATTATAGATACACAGAAATATATCTTGTCTTGTAAATTTAGTTTTTCATTTTATCTTACCTTCTTTATATGTCATATTTGGCACTTATTTCCCTTAATAAATATCTTATTTTTATATAAATGGCTTTAATAAAAGCACTTATTTTTATTTGTATGGTTACTTCTCCAGGTACTTCAGTAAAATTACCAGCTGACATTTATAATTATCACTGGAGGAGAGTGATTACATGAGTGAGAAAAAATGTGATGTAAAATGGGATGAGTTAATCAAGAAAATCAAAACACCAAAACTAAGAAGACTAATTAATTTTAGTCTCTTTTCTTTAAGTTAATTTTAAGTATTGCAATCCAGTGAGCTAATGCTTCTGGTTCTATCGCATGATCCCCAATAAGCAAATTGTATTTCTTCATGAGTTCTTCGTTCTCTAAATCAATATCATGTACAAATGCTAACTCAGAAGGACTAATTTTTAAATCTGTGTTCCCAAATAAATAATCAGTTGTAACATTGTAATACTGAGCAAGTTTTAAAAGTGTTGCATTATTAGGTTCATACTTTCCAGTCTCATAATGACTATATGCACTACGAGTCATGTTCAAATAGTTAGCTAATTCTGATTGGCTGATTATTTTCTCTTTCCTTAATTCTTTTAATCTAATTGCTATTATATTCATTACGACACCTCCTATTACTATTTTACCCTCTAAAGATATTAAAACTAACAAAAATGGTAATACAGAGAATAATACTATCAATTATGTATATTATAGACAGTAATAATATCGTATTTTATTGACGATGATAGTTTTCTTTGATAATATCTAATTATTGATAGAAAAACTACCGTAAGCATTTTGCTTGAAGCATTGATTCGAGAGACCGGTGTGCAATATGTGTAGAAAACAGATCATCATCTCGTATCCTAAACGAACTAATACATAGTTCAAATATGAAATGTAAAAAAGTGGATTAATTTGAAATTAACCCACCTTTAATGTTTAATTCAATTATTTATAGATTAACAACTCATAAATCAATGGATTCTTTTGATAGATAATATCTATACTTCTATCACCAAGCTGTGTATTAATTCTTGAACCATAATCATTTATAAACTGAACTCGATGGTATCTATTAATTAATCCTATATCTTCTCTATTTCCCCATTCTGAACTAGCAATTACACTAGGGGGATTTATATAAGATTGTTTATTACCCATTGTTGATACCTTTCGAACTATTTTTGTACCATATGAAGTATCTTTAATA
>JAFLJX010000107.1 GCA_022712785.1 Mycoplasmatota bacterium
ATGGTGATTTAGCTAGTATTGGTATTGCTGAAGCAATTCATGCAGCTCATAGATCTGAAAATATTACTATCGTATTTGTAAATAATGCAATATATGGTATGACAGGTGGACAAATGTCTCCTACTACTTTACTTGGACAAAAAACAACAACTAGTCCTGATGGTAGAACTGCTTCACAAGGATTACCTTTAAGAATAGCTGAAATGATGGCTACAATCCCAGGGAGCACATATATTGAAAGAGTAAGTGTTCATAATCCTCAACATGTTAATAAAGCTAAAAAAGCACTTAAAAAAGCCTTTACTATCCAAAAGGAAAATAAAGGATTTACTTTAATAGAATTTGTTTCAACTTGTCCAGTAAACTGGGGGATGACTCCAAAAGATGCAATAGATTGGGCAGTTGACAATATGATTCCATATTACCCACTAGGTGTATTTAAAGATGCGACAGTAGGTGAGAAATAATGATTAATGAAAAAGTAATAATAGCCGGTTTCGGTGGACAAGGTGTAATGCTTATGGGACAATTATTAAGTTATGCGGCTACAGCTAAAGAGTTAAATACTTTATGGTTCCCTTCATATGGTCCAGAAACTAGAGGTGGAACAGCAAACTGTAGTGTTACTATTAGTGAATCTTTAGTAAACAGTCCTGTTATTTCTACTCCAGACTCAATAATTATTATGAATAAACCTTCTCTTGAAAAATTCCAACCTAAACTTAAAAAAGGTGGGAATTTATTCCTAAACACAACTTTAGTGAAAGATGTTGAAATAAGAGATGATGTTAATGTATACGAAATCAACGCTAACACTATAGCAAAAAAATTAGGTAATATTAAAGTAGCTAATATGGTTGTTTTAGGAGCATACCTTGCTGTTACTAAAGTATTTACCGAAGAAGAAGTATTAAATATATTAAAACAAAAATTTACTGGTGATAAAGCTAAATTAATAGAAATTAATAGAGCTGCATTAGAAGCAGGAAGATTAGCAGTATAAATAGGAGTGTTCTTTATGTTCAGAGATTTTACACAAGTATTAGATTGTGCTAAACGGTTAGAAACAAAAGATTTAATTGTTGCTAACCCAGAAGATAAATCAATCTTAATTGCAATTAATGATGCTTTCCAAATGGGACTTATACGTCCTGTTTTGGTTGGAAATAAACCTAAAATATTAGATTTATTAATGGAACTAGGAATTAGAAAAGACGGATATGAAATATATAATGTTAATAGTGATGAAGAGGCTGCACTTATAAGTGTTAAACTTGTTAGTAAACATGAAAATGCGGTACTAATGAAAGGCCAACTTCAATCAAGTATTCTTTTAAAAGAAGTTCTTGATAAAAATCATGGGCTTACAACTGATAAAATATTATCTCATATTGGTGTTATCGATATACCAAGTTACCATAAACTTTTATTCATTACTGATGCAGTTATGAATATTCTTCCAAGTGAAGAAGATAAAAAAGAAATAATAAAAAACACATCTAGTTTTGTAAATAGTCTTGGGATCTATATCCCTAAAATAGCTTTAATATCTGCTGTTGAGATTATTAATAAAGATATACCTTCAACCGTAGAAGCAGCCAATATTGTTGAATCACTTAAAGATATTGACAAGTTTTATATAGGCGGTCCGTTTAGTGTTGATGTTGCTATTAGTCATGAATCAGCTAAATCAAAAGGCGTGAACCATGTTGTTGCAGGTGATGCTGATGTATTGATATTTCCTAATATTGAATCTGCGAATACTTTTTATAAAGTAACAACATTTTTAGCTAATTCTACTCCTGTTGGACTATTGCTTGGGGCAAGTAATCCAATAGTTCTAACAGGTAGAACTGACTCATATAAATCTAAACTATATTCTATAGCTTTAGCTGTAGTTAGTACTGATATAGTATGTTAATCCTAACGATAAATCCAGGATCTACATCTACCAAAGTTGCCCTGTTTGAAGATTTGAAACTTGTAGTTAACGAAACTGTGAAACATACTAAAAAAACATTAATCAAATTTGATGAGTTAATTGATCAAATTGATATGAGAAAAAAAGTAATAAATAAATTTTTAAAGAAAAACAATACGAAAATTGAACAGATTGACGGATTCATCAGTAGAGGTGGACTTATTAAACCTGTTAAAAGTGGAATATATAAAGTTAATAAAAAAATGATTGATGATTTAAGGAATAACAAGTTTGGAGAACATGCTTCAAACCTTGGTGGAATTATTGCTTATGAAATGGCAAAAACAGTTGGGAAAGATGCATATATCGCTGATCCTGTTGTTGTTGATGAAATGAGTAGTGTTGCCAAAATATCTGGTCTTAATGGAATTAGTAGAAGATCACTTTGGCATGCTTTAAATCAAAAAGCAGTTGCCAGAAAATATGCTCATAAACATGGTAAAAAATATGAAGAACTAAACTTAATCATAGCTCACTTAGGTGGTGGAATTAGTGTTGGGCTTCATAAAAGAGGAAGAGTCACTGATGTTAATAATGCACTTGACGGAGATGGACCTTTCAGTCCTGAAAGATCTGGAAGTTTACCGGTTGGATCTGTTATTGATTTAGCATTTAGTGGGCAATATACAAGAGAACAATTAGCGAAATTAAACCATGGTTTTGGTGGTCTTGTTTCATATTTAGATACGAATGACGCTGAAAAAGTAAGCGAAATGATTTGCAATAAAGAAGTTTTTGCACAGAGGGTTTTAAAAGCTATGGTATATCAAATAGCTAAAGAGATAGGAAGCTTATATGCTGTTACACGTGGTAATTTAGATGCAATTATTATTACTGGTGGATTAGCATATAACCAAGATGTATTACAACCTTTACTTGAATATTTAGATCATTTAGGTGAAATTGCAGTATATCCTGGTGAGAACGAATTAGAAGCACTTGCATTTAACATGTACAGGCTTTTAAATGAAGAGATTGAATTAAGTGTTTACTAATAGAAGTAGGATGCTCTTTTAAACGGGCACCCTCTTTTTATTTAATAAAAAAAAATATGGAGGAAAATTATGGCACAGTTAGATTTACTAAATCATTTCTGGATAACATTATTATTACTGTTACCAGTTATACTTATTTCAAGAGCGGTGGTAGCAGGTACAAAGTACTCACCAATACTAATCATTGTAATTTTTGGATTATCATTGGGCTTAATTCTCGAGGTAACAGGGATTGCAACACCGGGCTTACCAGAATTTCCAGTTATTGGGTTATCATCAGGAGTTACTGTTACAGCTTTAGTTGTTACATTCTTTGTTGGTGGACAGAAACTAAGGAATACTTTCTATAAACCAAAGTTACCTAAGAAAGATGATGTTGTATTAAATGAAGATGAAGTAATATTAGGTACAAAAGGTACACAACTTGTATTTATAGTTAGAGCTTATTTTATCTTATTGGGTATAGAAGGATTAAAGAGAATTATTATAGG
>JAFLJX010000257.1 GCA_022712785.1 Mycoplasmatota bacterium
GGGCTATGAGCTTGATGATCTTCTTGAGCATAAGGGCAAATCACTGGCAAGATATGATAATCAGACCGGTGGCCAGATCATTACCAAGGTTCATGGTCATGCCGTGGATATCATCAGGAGAATGGCTGACACAGAATGGGCTACTGGAACAATTTCCTGGCTAAGTGAAAACAGTCAGGTTCAGGAGGTTTTATTCTATATCTGTGTTTAACAGCTACTTCAGCTACATAAGTAAATGCTTCTCCTCTTTTAACTTTTGTGATATCTAAGTCTATTTTAGGTTGTGCTACTACCTTTACGTTTCCGCTAGTTACAGCTTCAACATATGTATCTTGAATACAATGATTAATTGCTTCTTCATATAAAGATTCAACACCGAATTTTTTTTCGAATATTGTTCTTGGTACGCTACCTTTTCTAAATCCTTTTACTTCAATTTCTTCTTTAACATGATTAAATGCATGATCTAATCCCTGTTCAAATTGATCTGATGTAACTTCAATTTCGATTCTAACTTTAGAACCTGTTATTTTATCTATTTTTGCCATTTAATGTTTCCTCCTAATTAAAAAATTACCAAAATTATTATATCATAATATTATGATTTGTAAACTAAATAAGCTATATCTTTCTTAAATTATCAAGTATTTCTACCATTGCCCAAGTATCTTGTTGACAATAGAGTGTTAAAGAGTGTCTTTTTACTTTTAATTCTGCCTCTGTTAAGTCCTTAAACCCTGCATATGCATATACAGCTTCCATACCGTTTCCTATTTCCATTCCTTTATAGGTTAATTCGCTAAAAATAGGTAAAACTTTTTTGATACTATATGAACCAGATAAATCTTCATGATAATAATTCACTTGTTTTGCTCTGTCTGTTCCAAATCCTAAATTTTCATATAATTTAGTGTTTGTTTTAATAATATGCATTAAATCAAATAATCTTTCATTTATACTTAACAGTTTTTCACTGTATTCTGGGAAAAACTGGGCTAATTCTTTTATTCTTGTTTTTTCAAATGCTTGATTATAGACTAGGACACTACCTCCATCGTCTTTAATTAAATCACAAAGTTTTTCTACTAATTCTTTTCTTAAATCAGTCATATTGTAAGCAAGAAACTCGTAATGGTCTAATTCCTTATCACATACACCAGGTACTTTTTCAATATGAAGACTAAACTGGAATAAGCTTTGCATATACGCTCGTTCTCCTTTGAACCTTGGTAAAGGGCAAGGAAAACTTTCAAAATCTAAGTGATATATCGGATATTTTATCAGATCGATAGCTGCTCTAATTTTATCTCTATCCACAAATTTATGTTTAGTTAAAACAACGTCTCTTTGTATTTGGTTATTTCTTCTAGTAAGCCATTCATGAGGAATATCAACCATTGATGTGTAACCTTCTTCGATAAGATCATATAAATCATGTTTTTCACCGTCAGGATCCTTAAATCCATTATGTTTCCCCATATACATCATTAAACTGTTCTTTTTAGGGAATCTATCATAACATAAATCTTTATAAATACACTCTCTCATCTTTTTAAGTTGACAATGTTTCCCTAATTTCACTCTTGATTCATCATCTTCGGTTATTCTATCAATTACTTCTATTATTTCTTCTTTCATCTTTGGAAGCATTTCTTTAGTAATCTTAGTTAGGTCTACCAATCTAATTGATTCGTCTGTATATAACGGTTCACCGTCAATATATGTTCCATCAAAGACGTATTCATGATTAATAACACCTAGATAATACTTGGCGTCATTAACGTCTTCTTCAATAACATATCTTTGAAATGCAAGGTCATAGACATAAACTCCTTCATCTGTAAATCTATTAAGTAGTTTATTTCTATTTTTTATATATTTCTTATTATTTATAATGTCAGGATCTATTTCTTCTTTTAATTTTAAAATATTATCATCATTAACATAAAAAATACTATGTTTAACTCCGTCTTCACTCCAACCAAGGTTAAGAAATTTATTACTGGTTGTCGCTTTTACTTCAACTATATTGATTCCATTACTATTTTTATTATATACATCGACATAACACATTAAATTAAAGTTGTTAAGATCTCTCATAAATAACTTCTGTGTACCATATTCTATCCCATATCTTGTTTCTCCACCAAAATGACTCATTACTTTTCTAGCTGCGAGTAATTCAACATGAGTGAAATAAGGCATCATTACTTCTAAATGAGAAAGGTCTGGTTCTAAAAAGTCGTCATCAATGTTATCGAAACCTTCTAAAGACTCAATTATGTCAAAAAATCTATCACGAGCAACATCATCCATATCTTTTCTTTTATGGATATTGTTAAGTGCTGGATATCGTTTACATCTTATGTATTCCATGAACTTACTTTTTGTTATATTCATACTAGACATATAAGTACCTCCTATACACTATTTATAAACCCTATGAATTCTCTGTTGTGAACATTACTTCCTGTATCATGATTTGGAACTACATTTTCAAAGATATCTAGGACTTCTTCTAATGTTTTCCAAACAGTTATCATCCCTAAATCAATTTCTTCATCAGTTTGATGAATATCTAATCCTTCTTCAATAATTTCCACAGTAAAATAATGCATTGTCCAGACGCTATCAATAAAATACTCAGTTGTAGTAACTGTATGGTTGAGCGCTTTAACAATCATACCGGTTTCTTCTAATACTTCTCTCTCTAAACATTCTTCTTTAGTTTCATTAGCTTCTATTGTCCCACCAGGAGTTGTGTAGATGTTGTGTTTAGTTAAGTGTATTAAGCAGTACTTGTCATCATTTTTTATAATTGCACGGCAAGATTCATGTTTATTATCTAAATTTGCATCTTCTTTACTAATTCCGTCAGCATATATCTCTATATTCATAATTTCACCTCTTAAAAAATGCAGTATTTCTGCATTTTTATATTTTTATCAGAGCACTTTTGTATAAGTGCTTTTATCCAAGTAGTTTAATTCTTTTTTGATTAACAACATGTGTCTGAAGACCTCTTCTGATCATTATAATCATATCTTCACTTAAATCTCTTTTTGCGAGCAAGAATCCTTTATGAGCAGCAAAATACATAAAGAAATGTTTCTCAGTTTCTTTAACGTATGTAAAGTTTTGCCAGTTTTCAGTAACTATACCTTCGCCTGTCTCATACATAAGTCCTGATTCATTTAAAGTAAACTCGATACTTAGACTCTCTTTATTTCTGTCATATCCTTTTGCAGCACTTCTTTTAGCCATAAAAAGATATCCTATGAATAATACAATTAATCCAATCCCAACATAAAAGAATTCCCATCTTTGAGTTAATAATGGTGTAAGTATTAGATACCCAATACTTACTGTGTATAGTATTAAATTTCTAGTTTTTAAAAAGTTTTGTAGTAAGTGATTAACTGCGAAAGCAACATAATCCTCTTTTGTCCAATTTTGGGTAAATTTATATTCCATTTGTTTTGATCTCCTCTTTATTTTTTCTATTTTTCTTCTATTATAAGATCAATTAATAATTCTAAATCTTCAATTGATATTAAGTTTTCTTCAAGTGCAAATATTAATTCTTTTTCTTCGAATCCACTTTTAACTACATATAAATGACTCATTTCACAAGGTAAATAGTAGTTATTATCTTCATCTGTATATATTAACTCTGTGATGCTGAAACATTCTTCATCTTTTTCTATATATAAAACCCATTCTTCCATTCTACCTATTTTCTCAAATCCCCTCAACTGCATTTGAAAAAGAGATAAGATTGCAATTACGGCTACAATTAATACTGTTGCAAATACTCTTAAATTATCCATATATACTCCTTATTCAAAATAACAATCAATAACTTGGATAGTGAGAATACTAAATCCTGAAATTTTCCCATTTATGGTTATAGTATCACCATTTTTAATGCTTTTTACTTTGTTAAATTCATCACTATCTGAGAAAACAATATCAATATCATAGATATTCCCATCTAATACAACTGTATAGTGATCACTAGACTCTCTTATGTCAATCACTACTCCAGTTAGTAATATTCTATCACCACCATAAGTATAAGTTGACAAAGTCGAATCTTGTTCATATAGTATTGCGAGATCCTGTGCTGTTATTTCAATAGCTACAGTATCTTCAAGGTCTTTATTATAATACCATTCAAGACCCTTCCACATACCTAAAGCCATTAATGATACTAATGCAGAAAACAGCCACATTTTTATAAATCTAGGCACGGAATCATCTCTTTTCTTTTACTTACTATATTGTATCATTTGATTGTCTTACTTGCAATAATCATTGCTCATTACAAATATAAAATGACCCTTAAGGTCATTTTATTATTATTCTTTTGTAATCTCTACATAATTATCTTTAAATATCTCAACAAGTTTAGGATCAAATTGCGAACCTGAATTAGCAATTAACTCTTGAACTGCTTCTTCGTGTGATATTGTGTTTCTATATGTTCTTTCACTAGTCATAGCGTCAAATGCGTCAGCTATAGCTATAATTCTGGATTTCAATGGTATATCTTCCCCTCTTACACGTCTTGGGTAACCAGTTCCGTCCCATCTTTCGTGATGGTTTAGAATTATATATGAAATATTTCTCATGTCAGATGTTGAATTGAGGATTCTAAATCCAATTTCTGAATGGTTTTTGATTGTTTCGTATTCTTCATTTGTTAATTTACCTTCTTTTTGAAGAATATGAATTGGTGTTATGATTTTACCAATATCATGCAGAATACCTGCAGTTTTAACTTCTTGAACACTTTGTCTATCCAGTCCGTATAATTGAGCAATTCTTTCACTATATATAGAGACACTTCTTGAATGTACCTCAGAGTTTTTATCTTTCTCATATAAAGTAGTTAATATTGCTTCAATTGCACTACTTCTCATTGAAGGTATTTCTAAAAGCTTTTCTCTATACATTAAATCTTCTGCGCTTCTATAAATTTCTTGGATTTCTTCTGTATTTTTATGTTTAGTCTTATACCCAAACGAAATTGATAGTTCAATTGATTGAATAAATACTTCTTTAGCTTTTTCATTAATTCTATCAATTATTTCTTCAGCTTCTTTTTCTGAAGTTTTTGGCATTACCATAACAAATTCATCTCCGCCAATTCTAGCTACTATATCGAGGTCTCTTGATTGGGCTTTAAAAAGACGCGCAGCTGAAATTAGTAAATTATCACCTGATGTGTGTCCAAAGGCATCATTAATTAGTTTTAACCCGTTAATGTCAGCCATGACTATTGTGATTGGATAGTTTTCTTCAATATCCATAATTGCTAAATTTTCTTCGTAATATCGTCTATTATGAACTCCAGTTAGGAAGTCATTATATGCTGAATGTTCAAGTTGGAACTCTTTTTCTTTAATTGATGTAATATCTTGAAATACACCCAGTACTTTTACTGGGACCCCATTGTCATTTTTAATAAGTACAGCTCTTGAATGTATGTACTTCATTTTTTTTGAAGGTGTATGAATTCTAAATGTAATGTCGTAAGGCTTATTTTTCTTTATCAAGTCAATGAGTGCTTGATCAACAAGTTCCATATCATCTTTATCTCTCATGGTTTGAATAAATGATAAACCAATAAATTCATTTTTCCCTTCAACTTCATATATTTCAAAAGCTACTTTTGAAGCCCAAATCTTTTTGGTAGCTAAATCTAACTCCCATGAACCCACTTTTGCGATTGATTGAGCTAAATTTAATCTACTCTCAGTGATTGTTAAATTGTCTTTTAGTCTGTTACTTTCAGTAGTGTCTAAAGCAAGACTTATAGCCATTTCTTCACCATTTCTATTTAGTCCTAGGTATCCAGAATGAAATATCCAATCAAGATTCTTATGATCTTTTGTTTTTATAATCACTTTGTTTATACTATTAAGTTTTTTATCGATAAAGAAATTATTAATCCTGTCTCTAATCTCCAGAACTTTATTTCCTTCATAGGCTGATTCTGTCCATCTTTTAATACTTGGAATGTCTTCAATAGAATATCCTGAAATCTCAGTGAAAGTTTTACTTAATTTAATCATTTTTCCTTCTCTATTATGCACAAATGCAGGAATAGGAATATTTTCAAGTAAAGTATCAAGAGAGCACTCACTCTCATGAACCTCATTTAATAACTTGTTATTTATTAGAGATAGTATTCCAGTTACAATAAATGAGCCTGTTAAACCTAGAATTATTACGTTTATAGAATCAAATTTATAATCGAAAAATGTATTTTGGCTTACTTTATTTAGTAATCCTATGATTCTAAAAATATGAATCAATATATAAATGATTAGAATAAATGAAAGTAAATCCATTTTCCTATCATTTTCTTTATTGTTTTGATATAAAATATAAACTATATAACCTTGAATTAAAACTATAGCTACACCATATACAACTATTCTTGCGAATACATCAAAATAAATTCCAGTAAAAAAAATAAATAAAAGCACGTAAATTAAAGAAAAAATAGTAAATAACAAATATGGTGTTTTTTTGCCTAAAAATCTTAAAATTGAAAACAATAGAAATAGAAATGATACTGGCAAGACAAGACTAATTAGTATAGTACTTACCCAATTATTCAAATCCAATCTAAAATATACTCCAAGCATACCTATAATACTAAATAAGAAATAAAAATTGAAGAAACCTATTCCTTTAATTTTATTCCTGTATTTAAATGATATAAAAAGCATTAAGATTAATCCCAATAAATAAGCTAATATGTATATAAATAGTGCATCTTGCAGTTCAATGTTAACCATCCTAGTACCTCCAAATAAATTTCGTAAATTATACCATTCACAACAGTCTGTTTTTTATAAAGAAAAAATGGCCATAAAATATAGTCACTTCTGATGTTTAAGGTTAAACCATAATATATATAGTTATCACTATTTTTTTCTTCTTTTTTTTATGTATTTGTAAGTAATCTCAGTTAACCCTAAACAAGATAGTATTATTATTAATACATCAAAAAAGTTTATCCCATTATTTATTAAAGAAATAACCGATAAGGATAATAGTGTTAAGAAAGCAAGTATTATCATTATTGCAAATATGATTTGTTTCATATATCCTCCATCTAAAATTTTATTTAAATTTCTGTTTTAATTATAACATAAAGACTATTGTTATTGTATTAAAAATTGAACCTCACCCATAAAGTTGATAGGTTATACAAAAAATGTAAGATTTAATTTATAATATTTTTATTTTTTTATTTTCATAGAATTATTTTATGTGTATAATATAAGTAAATATACATCACGATACTGTTTGCGTTTTTTTCTGATATTTATTAAAGGAGTATGTCATGTCAAAAACTCGTAGAAAGAAAAACGAAGAGACAAAAAGACGTTTTGAGGCAATTAAAGACTTAATGTCTACTTTTGCAATGACTACAGTTGCTGTTGTAGCTGTTGTTACTTTAATTCCTGCATCTCCTAAAGCAGAAATCATTAAAGCTGTTTCTTTAAATGAAGAAATCGTTTACCAAGTTAATGTAACCGATGAAGATAATGCTTTAGACTTAACTACTCTTTCTGTGGTTGTTGAAAACCAATTAGAATACTATGAACAATCTATTAGCTTGGGTGAAAACTCAGGCTATTTTGATAGTTTAACATACGATACTGAGTATCGCTTAAGTGTTTATGGAAATAAAGGGTTTGGGCAAGAACGGCTTGATACCATTGTAGTAACAACTAAAGAAAAAGTAGGAGGAACTATTTTATCAGTGGTCCAACCAAATCCAGGAGATTCAACAAGATACGTAGTTGATGTCTCCATAAATGATCCGAATGCTAAATATTCCTCAATAGTTCTATACTACGGCTATATTTCAG
>JAFLJX010000108.1 GCA_022712785.1 Mycoplasmatota bacterium
CCTCGAGGATTGTTAGCTAAAGCAGCTATTTGTCCATAAGTCATTACTTTGCCTCTAGGAATCATTGATATAATCTCTAATACATCCTCTGTAAAACTTGTCATAAATTACCTCCTTAACTTTGAATATCTAATGATACCAAAAATGAGAGAAAGTGAACACTCCCTCCACTTAACTATTTTGAAGAGGGAGTTTTCTTAATTGTTATGATAAAATTATTATTTCTTTTTAAATGACGAACGTAATGAAACAATTCTATTAAAGACTAGTTTATCTTTAGTACTATCTGTATCAACGCTATAGTAACCATTTCTAGTGAATTGGAATCTATCATAAATTTTTGGATTTATGTCTTTTTCAAAGTATCCGGTTTTAACAATAATTGAATCTGGATTTACCTTATCAATGAAATCAACATTTTTATCTTCAAAGTCTAAAATAAGATCTTCAAATAATCTAAATTCAGCTTTTACATTATTTGTTCCATCAACAAAATGGATATTACCATTAGGCTTTCTATCAGTAAATCCCGATCCTGACTTAGTTATTGGATCGTAAGTACAGTTAACTTGAATGATGTTTCCTTCTTCGTCTTTTACTATACTATTTGCTTTAACAAAATAAGCATGCATTAATCTTACTTCTATTCCTAAAGCTAGTCTTTTCCACTTTTTATTAGGTTTTACTTCTATAAAATCTTCTCTTTCAATATAAACAGTCTTACTAAACGAAATTTGTCTAGTACCCAATTCTTCGTTTTCTCTATTGTTTTCTGCTTCTAAGTATTCAACTTTTCCTTCAGGATAGTTATCAATAACTAATTTCAAAGGATCTAGTACAGCATTAACTCTAGGAGCCTCTAATTTTAGTGTTTCTCTAATAATTTGGTCTAACATGTCTATTTCTGTTTCTCCTTGAGTCTTAGGCAGCCCAACTGCATAAATGAAGTCTCTTATAGCTTTTGGTGGTACTCCTCTTCTTCTAAGACCGCTCAAAGTAATAAGTCTTGGATCATCCCAACCTGTAACAACATTGTTATCAACTAGTTGTTTTATATATCTTTTACCAGTAACTTTATGAGCCATTATTAATTTACCAAATTCTATTTGTCTTGGAATATTTTCCATATCGGTATTTTCAACTACCCAGTCGTATAAAGGTCTATGATCTTCAAACTCTAAACTACATAAGCTGTGAGTTATTCCTTCAATAGCATCTTCAATTGGATGTGCATAATCATACATAGGATAGATACACCATTCATCCTTGGTATTATGATGGTACGCTCTTTGAATTCTATATATTACTGGATCTCTTAGATTCATATTAGGGCTTTCCATATCAATTTTAGCTCTTAGAACTCTTGAGCCATCTTCATATAAACCCTCTTTCATATTAGTGAATAATTCTAAGTTTTCTTCAATACTTCTATTTCTATATGGGCTGTTTTTACCTGTATTAGTCAAATTACCGCGGTATTCTCTAATTTCATCCGCGGTTAAATCATCAACGAATGCTTTGCCTTTTTTTATTAGCACTAAAGCTCTATTATACATTTCACCAAAATAATCACTAGCAAAATAAAGGTTATCCCATTTACACCCTAGCCAAGCAATATCTTCTTTTATTGCATCAACAAATGATATATCTTCCTTAACAGGATTAGTATCATCAAAACGTAAATTAAAATTACCACCGTGTAGTTTTGCCATTGAGTAGTTAGTTATAATTGCTCTGGCGTGTCCTAAGTGTAAAAACCCATTTGGTTCAGGTGGAAATCTAGTTATTGCTTTTTTATGTTTTCCACTTCTTATATCTTCTTCGATTATTGTTTTTATAAAATGACTTGTTTCCATTTTAATCACCCATTTCTATAGTTTTATTGTTGTTTCTCTTATATTCAAAATAGGCTAACCTGCTGGACTTTCATATGAATCACCTCGTATGTATATGATATTCTATATAATAACACAAATAAATACAATATAAAATCGAGAAAAATTATTTGTTCTCGATTTTTTCTTTGATATCTTTAAATTGTTTTAAACTATCATCAAATACATTGCTTTTTTTACTAATCCAATCATATAGTTTTTCATCACTTAGTGCTTCCTTAGATATGTTTTCTATATCTTGATAGTGTCTATTGAGGTATTCTATAAAACCCTCAACTTCTGTATATTTTATGTTTCTAAATTCATAGACATATTCAATGTTTGTATTTGCGCACTCTGATTCTATTTTTGTTTGTTTTTTGGATTCCTTATCTTCTTTATTATCTTTTTCTTGCATCATACTATTGTATTTCTTACTCTCTTCAAAATATGAACTAATGTCTTTATTATTGGTTCTATTTTTTTCTATACTTTTAACTTCCTCAATATCTGAATCCTTGACAGAACACTCATTTTGAGGATCACTATCATAAAAAGTAAAATTTCCAACCTCATACTCATTAGTTTCTCTTATTGGGTTATCAATAATTTTGATGTCTTTAATAACTTTTTCTTCTCTTCGTTTTAGCTTGATAGTTTTCTTTTCGCTTTTCGAAGTAGCTACAATAATTTCATTTTCTAAAAACGAACCATTTTTCTTAAACATTAATTAACCCCCTTATAATAACATAAGCAAATCCTATAAAGGCTAAGTTAAGCAATATATAGCTAATATACGTTGCTCTCAATCGTTTCATTTTCTTTGAATGATTTTTAATCATCAAATAGTATTTCCTCTCAACTTTTTTAACATAAACTCTATACTTGTTTAATAGAGTCTCTAGACTATTTAATTTTTTTATTTGAAGTTTGCTTCTTTCTGGTTTTTTTATTACTAAATCAACATATTTTTCTAATACTCTAGATTGTTTTGATATTGTTTTATTCATCTCAGTATCACGTTTATAAATTCTTCTTATAACCTTACTTGTCTTTTCTTTCATAATACCTCTAATTCGGTATAAGACAGCGTAGTATTGACATGCATAAAGTATAAACAACAGTATTGTAAATACTCCAAATACGCTATATAAGAACGTATCATGTAATAATTGACTCCAGTCATCTACAAAATTACTGAAAGACGAGAATATATCATGTTGTAGTGCTTGAGGTCTAACTATAAGTATTGTGGTGAAAATCGCAAATACAAACCCAATAATAAATATTATTTTACTTGGTTTCCGATATTTACTGTTATCTCCAGTTATATTAAAAAACAATTCTTGTAAGTTTTTTGAACTAACACTTCTTGCTTCCTTATATTCATCTAGCCATTTATGAATAACATCGGTAAGTATATTTCTCTTTTCAGTATCGCTAAATATTTCTATTGATAAAAAGTCTTTGATTGAAAGTTGTTTTCCAACATCAGGATGTTTTATAACAAATTGATCTAAACTATCAACTTCCTCCGAAGTGCCCACTCTATAAGATAAGGGATTTCTACTTGTATAATCCTTATCTTCTTCAAACAAGTAGTTACAAATAATCAAATCAGAAAAATTGTTAGAATTATGTAACTCTATGTTCCCAGTTTTTTCACTATCAATTTGTTTCTTAAGAAAAAGACTATCAATATTATAATTATTCAATTCTAGCATAAGAATAAGCTTTTCACTTGGTTTCATAACATACACCCCTCTCTTTATCATGTTTGGATTCTCAACTTTTTTTAGATTTTAGAATCTATAAATTAAATTATTCTATCTTGTCATAATTAAGAAAAACCCTTGTTTGACTAAGGGTTTTTCTATATGTAGCTTTTATCCTTAAATTTTTATTTAAAAGTATTAAATTGGTTTGTCTTAATTAGTGAATAAATCTTCGTAATCATCTAATAAGCCTTCAGGTATTAATGCTTCAAAAGCACCTAAGAATGCCTCTTGAGTCTCAGGATCCAAATCTTCAAAGTTTACAAACATATCAATTAACAAGTCTGCGTCTGGATTAGTTTCCGGATCTCCATCGCCTAGTAAACCTTGAAGTTCAACAACTGCGTCAAATACTTCTTGTTCAGGTCCTTCTTCTTCAATGTCTAAGATACCTTCGAGATTTTCAATTAGTTCAGTACTTCCAACAACTTCATTTAATGCATCAGTGAAGTCTTCAATTATATCTGCGTATACTGAGTTAACTTCGATATCAAGTTTAATACCGTCTTGAACTACTTCAATTCCTACAACACTAACAGTCCCTTCAGCTTGATCAGCTGAAGCATCATTCATTATCGCAGATAGTTTATCAACGCTTATAACTAATGTTCCGTCTTCATCAAATTCACCGAATTCAACGTCTCCTAAATCTGCGAATACTTGTTTGAATACATCTAATTCTATAATGCTTAAATATTCTCCATCAGCCTCGAGTTCATCTTTACCAAATGTAATCTCAGTAAATTCAAACATTAATTGTGTATCATCTAATTCGTCAGAAACATCTTCAGCTGATATTTGAAGCAAACTGTCAATTCCAGCTATTTTAAATAATGCATTTATATATATATCTCCAGGAGTCAAATCAAACCATATTGCTTTTAACCCAATATCTATAACTTCAGTATCTCCTGTAGATTCGTCTATATATTCATAAGTAGTTCTTGTATCACTAAATCCTTCTGCCTCAAAATATATTAACTTATTAAAAGTTTGTTCAGTTATTATAAAGTCTGAGTCTGGTACTAAAGCATAATTAAAGATATATTCAGTAAATTTGTCTTTTAAATAGTCTTCAGGATCGAATGAATCTGGATTAAATTCTCCATATACAGTAACTCCATCAACTTCTTCTGAGAAGTGCATACTGTTTAAATAAACAGGAGTATTTACTTCGTCATCGTTTTTAAACTTAGAAACTCCAGCAGTTAAAACAAAATCATTTTCAACTATTTCAAAATTAAGTAAGTTTTTATCAAATATAATTGATAATACCTCTTGAGCTAACTCTGCTGTTGCATCTGGTTCTGCGCCTTCATCGGTTGCCAATTCTTCTAAAATCTCATCCTTAGTCAAGGTATATGTTAAATTCTCAACATCTAAATCTCCTAATGGTAGTTCACCTGATACATCTGATAAGTCTATTTGATCTAGTTGTTTATCAAGTGTTGACATAATTGAAGTAATCAACCCAGCAGGTACTGGTAATTTACCCATTTTAATTTTTTCAAATTTAAGCACATACTCATTTGCTTCGTCTAATAATGTGAAATGCGTCTCTATAACTGTTTTATATGTCATTCCATCATTAAGTTGAACTTCAAGAAATACGTTTAAAATAAATGTATCTTCTTCAAAATCAACCCATACTCCAACAACTCTTAAACTTAAATCAAAGCCTTCAATTTCCACTGGTTCAGCGAATATATAATTGCATGAGTCTTCAACACAATCCTCGTTTGGCATGTAGTCTGGATTAACATCCGGATTTCTAATAGCTTCAAAAATTGCAGTATTGATAACATCTTGATTTAAATTAAAAATCATGTCATCAGTTACTCCATTTTCTAATTCATCTATAGATAAAGTTAATTCTTCGTATAACATGTCCTTTGCACTAGCATCTTCAACATAAAGATGTATAGGCATATCTGATTCCCCTGTATTATCATACATCAATGTTGCAACTAATGCTGGTGTTCCAAAAATAAATATTACTGGTATAAAAATAACCATAAATAGTTTTCTCATATTAAGTCTCCTCATTTAATTATTTCGAATATAATCCAATTATATAGAAAATATGTGAATATTTAATGAATTTGATGTATATATTTTTATTAAAATGGAGAGAAAGAAATTGTATAAGTGTATTCATCCAAATCTAAGTCTCCTGCTGAAACTTGATTTTCTATTTGTTCTTTATCTAGATTTTTAAATATAGTATCTAATATCTTTATTGATAATTCTTTATTCCCAACATGATATGTGTCTAAAGTAAGGGATATTTCAAAGTCTGTATATTTTATCTCAACATCAAATAAGAAACTAAATACTGTATTGTAATCAACAATTTTATCTGACCCTAGGCTTACTCTTACTAAAAATTGATCATCTTCAGTTAATTCTACAATTATATGATTTAAATAATATGTATCATCATGAATTATGTAATTACATTCCAAAGTCTCACAATCACTTAATGGATCATAATCTGCATTTATGTTCTCTCTTATTGAATCAAGTACCACAAGATTTAATACTTCTTCAATTACTGTATATTCGTTGCCAACCGAAGTAATAAATAATTCAATCATTCTTGCATTCATTATTGATATTAAATTACCTTGTTCTTCATAAACATTAATGGGTAATTCAGATTCTTCAACATCTGCTTTAACTGAATATAATAATCCTATTACAACAGCAAGTACTATAATTATAACTGCCAATAATAACTTAATAAATTTCATAAAATCCTCCTATACTAAATCAATCCTACTAGAACCATTTAGCCTCATATTATCTGTTTTCTTTGTTTTTAAATATTGATAGTAACCAGCAACTCCTATCATTGCTGCATTATCAGTACAATACTTAAATTCAGGTACAATAACTTCTACATTATTGATTCGTTCGTCTATTTTTTTTCTAAGACCTTTGTTAGCTGCGACCCCTCCAGCTATCATAAACATTTTAGCATCATACTCCTCAATAGCTCTAATACTTTTTGTTACAAGTACTTCGCTTACAGTTTCTTGGAAGCTCGCACATAAATCAGGTATGTTTATCTCTTCGTTTCTTTGTTTAATATTGTGAACCAAATTAATAACATGTGATTTAATTCCACTAAAGCTAAAGTTATATGTTTTTCCTAAACTTATGTCAGGCATTTTATAATTTGGTTCTCCAGTAAACGCTAGTTCATCGACTAAAGGACCTCCAGGATATCCAAGACCTACAGTCCTAGCTACTTTATCGTATGCTTCTCCAACAGCATCATCCATAGTTTCTCCTAGTTTTCTAAAATCAAAATGTTCTTTCATTAATATTAGTTCTGTATGTCCTCCACTAACTACTAAACAAATTAAAGGAAATACTAAGTCTTTAGTTAATGCATTGGCATAAATGTGGCCTGCGATATGATGAACTCCTACAATATCAATATCATTACTAAAAGCAAAAGCTTTTGCGGCATTTACTCCTATTAACAAACTACCTATTAAGCCAGGCCCTTTTGTGACTGCGACTAAATCTATTTCATCTTTTTTTATGTTTGCAATATTTAACGCTTTTTCAAAGACCATTGTAATACCTTTTATGTGTTCCCTTGAAGCAATTTCAGGGACAACACCTCCGTAAGCCTTATGGATATCAATTTGACTTAGAACAATATTACTAAGTACGTTAATCCCGTCCCTAATAATACTTACACTTGTTTCATCACAAGAACTTTCAACACTTAAAATAATCATTGTCTACCTCCTAAATTAAGTACCATAAGTAAAGCATCTTCGTTATTTTCATAATAGTTTTTACGTATAGACCCCACTTTAAATCCTATTTTTTCATACATTTTAATTGCGTTTTTATTACTAACTCTTACTTCTAGAGTTAGTATTTCTATATTTTCTTTATTACAGACATTGATAACTTCAGTAACTAATTTTTTGCCAAGTCCTAGACCTCTATATTTTTCAATTACAAATAAATTAAGTATTTCTGCGTTAGGTATAGTTAACCAACTTCCAACATATGCGGCTCTTTTTTTATCTACTACAGCGATAAAATATCTAGACATTTTATTATAAAGAATCTCATTATATAAAGTCATTTCTCCTAGGCTCTTACCGAAAATCTTGATTTCTTCTTCATATACAAAAGAAACATCACTTAAATCCATTTTTCTAATCAATATATCCAAAATATCACATCCTGTTCGGTTCATTATTAGAATTAATATCTAAAAAATCTTTTAACTTAAGTTTCTTTCTGCTTCAGTTATTCTTAAATAATTTGGGTTTAATCCATGAATATCTTTTACTTGAGTTAAGATATCAGAATTCAGAAGAACTTCAATGTTTGGTTCTCCTTTGCTTACTACTTCAAAACTTTCTTTAATGCTTTCTTTATAGTTTTCTAGGTTAGATAGTTTCTCCTCATCTTCTAAAACTAATGTTTTACCAGTCTTTCTGTATAAACCTAAAAATGAATTCCCACGTCTTGCATCAATCTCAGATAGAATAAGACCATTAAATGAAGATGAACTTGCGAACATAGCTAAACTACTTACAGTTCTTACAGGTATTTTATTATTCCAAGCAAACATCTTAGCTACAACAACACCTATTCTTAGCCCTGTATAGCTTCCTGGTCCAATGCCTATTATAATTTCATCTAGATCTTTAACTTTGATATTGTTACTTACAAATATTCTTTCTATTTCACTCATTAATTTCACAGAGTGATCATTATTACCTTCTGCATAATATTTACCTAAACATTCTAAATCATTATATAAGGCAATATATAAGAATTTAGATGCAGAATCAATTACTAATCTTTTTAACAATTTCTTCATATTTACCAAATCCTTCTATTTTTAATAATCTTTTAAATTCATCTATTATTTTTATTTCTATAACTAATTTTTCTTCAGGAAGACTTTCAATAATGTTTTTATACCACTCAATAACACAAACACCATCCCCATATACATATTCTTCAAGATCATAATCCATACCTATTCCACTTAACCTATATACATCCATATGATTCAGATCCAAAGTTCCTTCATAAATCTTCATAATAGTGAATGTAGGAGAATTAATCATATCTGTTATTCCCATACTTGCACCTAAAAACTTAGTAAACGTTGTTTTTCCTGCGCCTAAATCACCTTCAAGGCATAATAAATACCCTGGAAAAACGGTTTTCCCAACCTTTTTAGCAAAATCATCCATTTCTTTAACACTATTTATTACCATTTCTTTAAACATAAAATCACCTTTATTTATATATTTTTATATTTTAAATTATATCATAAAGTATTTATATTACATATATATATGTATGCATATGGTATAATATCACTAAAAGGAGTCGATATTATGGATTTAATTCTATACAATCCCTTATCTAAAAATAACAAAGGGAATGTTCAAACTAATAAATTAGTAAGATATTACAAAAAGAACAATATTCCATTCAGACTTAAAAGTATTGTTAAGATATCTGATATGAAGGAGTTCTTAGAAAAAAAAAGAAACTATGACAAAGTAATTTTACTTGGTGGGGATGGTACAATAAACAGATTCGTTAATAATACCTTCGATTATGAGATAAAACAGGATATATATCTAAAGAAAAACGGTTCTGGGAATGATTATTTAAGAAGTTTAAAAGATAACGATAAATTAGCTCAATATATAATGGAAGTAAAATATGATACAGGAGCAAATACTCACTATATAAACTCTGTTGGGATGGGTCTTGATGGGTACGTAATATATCTTACAGATCAATCAAAAAGAAAAGGACAACTCCGTTATCTATACAACACTTTGAAGGGACTAGTTAAATACATCCCTGAGCCATTAAGTCTGGTTATTGATAATGTTGAATATGATTTTAAAAAGACGTATCTTGTAGTTATGAGTAATGGTAAATTTTTTGGTGGTGGAATGAAGATTGCACCCGATGGAAATATCAATGATGAAGATTTGGATATATTAGTTTTGCATTCTACCAAAAAAATTCTAATTCTTCCAATATTTGTAGCTTTATACTTCGGACAACACAGAATGTTTAAGAAATATGTTTTCTTCAAAAAAGGAAAACATGTTAAAGCAACATTCACAACACCTCAAATATCTCAAGCAGATGGTGAAACATTTTACGATGTAACATCTATTGAATCTATGAGTACAAAGAAACAAATTCACCTTAAATATTTGAAATAAATAAGAGTTTTCAATCAATTGATTGAAAACTCTTTTACTTTATACTAGCAACATAACAAACCTTTGTTTTGAGCTTCGACTTAACAAATCCCATCTTTTTAAGATAATTTATATGCTTAAGATTATCTGTGAAAACTACAAATCTATTATATCCTTTACCAAGGAAATATAACTTCTGTTTTTCAAAGATAAATTGTCCGATTTTAAAATCTCTAAACAATGGTATTACATAATCAAATGTAATCTCTAATGTTTTTTTATCATATTCGTTACAAACAAATACTCCTGCTGGGTTCATATTTCTAAGTATAAACAATTTAATCACAGATTCTTCTAATCCAATGTTAGATGAGTGGTGATATTTCTTTATATCTTCTTCATAAAAATCTACAAAGCTCTTTAAATATTCACTATTGTTTTGTATAGGTAGTATTCTGAAGAACTCTTTAGAAATATACATTTTAGCTAAATAGAATGCATCAATCATTACTATTCCTACATTCATTAATCCTGTTGGTATAGATCCTATCATGAATCCATAAATACCAAATAACAAAGCTCCTCCAAGGTTAATCCATCTTAATTTCTTTAAAGAACTCATTAGCAATGAAATTAAAACTATCAACGAAGCTACATACCCAATCCATTCTAATACAACTTGATCCATAAATAACACCTCCATTTTTACTTAGTCTATTATATTCTTTTATACTTATTACACAAGCGATATGTTATGTAACTGTTATCATTTTACTCTTAAATGGTTTTTAATTCGGTAATCAATATACCGCTTATAATTAGTAAACCACCAATTACAATTTGTACTGATAACGCTTCATGAATTATTAAAACAAATCCTAATACAGCAAACACAGATTCCAATGCAGTATTAAATACTCCCAAG